>CAJQKX010000590.1 GCA_905479025.1 uncultured Paraglaciecola sp. | reverse complement strand
TTTTTACAATCGAAATGCATTTTTTATGTGTGAGCCGACAGCGTTTGGTATTAACCGAGGCATCCAGCTTGCTATTGATACCAGAGATAGTTGGGGCTCTAAATCGATTGAAGGCCGCCTCTTAATAGATTCTCAATTTAACTGGAGCGTTGCCGCAGCTTCTTTAAAAGCCGCCTACTTTGATATTTACTCATTGAGCAGAAAATGAAACAAACAATTATTGATAAGGTTTATGAAATCTTCAAGGGTAGATACCCGATTATTCTACTGCGTGGTAATGACACCCAAGCGCGAGTTGGCGGTGATATCGATTTCTTAGTCCCGTTTGGTAAAAGTAATGATGCTTCCCTGAGGTTAATCGATGCGCTAAGGCTTGAGGGATGGCGTGTCTTAAGCTACCGAGATATCGGGTACCTCTCGACATTTACCATCGTGCTAATAACTGGTGAGAAATCCCACTCAATTAAGGTGGATATGTTCAATGGATTATCATGGCGTGGTCTGGGCGCTGGGCGTGAAAATCATAGCTTTTTTGAAGACTTATTGATGACTAAAAATGGTGAAAAAGGTCTGTCTGAGCTTGTGGCTGCGGTAAACTTTCTTCATAAGAGTATGTATGCGGGGAAACTATCGGAGCGTGATATTCTTCGTCTCGATTGTGATTGGTGCGCTATTAAACAACTATCTGATCGGTTAGGTTGGGAAGTCCGTGAGAGTTCCTTCCCCGGTGGGCCTGGGCGTTTAGGTCAGTGGGCTTTAAGGCTAAGGTCAGCCAATCTTACAAGTACCTTAGGTGTGGTTAAGTGGGTCATTAAGTTGGTAAGAATGGCCGTCGGCTCAAGATTTGGTTCAGGATTCGAGTCTGGCTTAGTGCTGTCACTGAGTGGTATGGATGGTTCTGGTAAGACTACTCAATTTGATCGTATGTTAGGTTGGTATACAAGCTCTGGCACTGCACCGCCACGAACTATTCATTTTTTACCACCATGGATTCCACTCCCACACCAGGTTTTTCGCCGAACAAAAACCGTCAGTAATTATACAGCGCCATATTCAGAACCTCCGACAAGCTCCCGGCTAAGCTGTGCTGTTCGAATGGGTTGGTATGCTGTGGCATTTACATTCTGCAAGTTGTACGTCAATTTTCTAGCTAAATTGGGCCGAGTTGTCTTTCTGGATCGTAGCTTTGTTGACCTGGCAGCCGATATGGATCGGGTTAAAATTCCTCATATGGATCTTAGCGAACCAGCACTAAATTTATTCTGCCTCAATGGATTGAATATATATATTGATACTTCTCCTGAGCTTGCTGTCGCAAGAAAAGGCGAGTTGTCTTTAGAGAGGGCCCGATTATTACAGTCACGTTATATCTCTATTATTGAGAAAATTGGTGGTGACCGGATTAATGGCTCATTACCCGAAGATCAAGTATCCGCCCAAATACTTGATCTGATAGACGCCCAATTTCGAAATAGACTTCAAGCAAAGGTTACCAAAGGCATATGATTGTTTTCGTACACCTTAATAATGATTTCTCTGGGTCCCCAAAAGTATTACGTGAGGTAATTGCGGTTGCTGAGGAAGTCAGTATTCCATATAAGTTATATGTATCTAACTCCTCTGACTATGGATTTTTGAGTAATTGTGCTCGAAATGCTTCGCTTTTTTGGTATAAACGGATTGAAAAAAAACGATTACTAACTTTTCTATTACTCTGTATCAGCCAAATGCACTTATTAATAAAACTCTTGTTGGATAAGGAAATAACTTCGAATTCAGTTGTTTATGTGAATACTTTACTCCCGTTTGGGGCGAATCTGTATGCTCTATTAACAGGTCGGAAATTGATTTGTCATATTCATGAGGTTTCATTGACACCCTATCTGTTTTATCGCTCCTTGGTTACGCTTAACAGATATTCATCAGATCTAAATATTTTTGTTAGCGAGGAGCATTATAATATTGCTGGAGTAAGGCGAGCTGATTCAACAATTGTACCAAACTCGGTCGACACTCACTTCCTTAGCAATGGTAGGACTCACTCATATGCACATAAAGTAGATGGTGAGTTCGTAATTTTAATGATTTGTGGTGCGGCCCGCTACAAGGGTATTCCGGAATTTTTCGAAATGGCACGAGAGACAGGGGCGCTTAACTTTAATATCTCTTTCAAGCTCGTTATTAATTGCTCACCTGATGAAATTCAATTGCATACTCCAAATAATCGTATCCCGCCCAATGTAACGGTTTGTTCGGTAACTGATGACGTCACTACCTATTATCGTTCGGCGTCTATGCTTGTTAACTTAAGCAGGCCTGACATGTGGGTAGAGACGTTTGGTTTGACAATTTTAGAGGCCATGGCTTTTGGGGTACCTGTAATAGCGCCTCAGGTTGGCGGCCCGATAAATATAGTATCTGACAATATCGATGGGTTTTTGATCGATTCTAGGGATATTAAAAAGATTGTGAATTCCATTGTTGATCTATATCTAAATCCAACTAAACATCGCAATAT
>CAJQKX010000589.1 GCA_905479025.1 uncultured Paraglaciecola sp. | reverse complement strand
TTTGTTCATTTTGGCTGTTTCATGGGCGAAAGCTTGGCCAGATTTTGTGGGTCGGATGGAGCTGGTCATCTATGACTGGAAAACTCAGCAGTTCATGGTTAATGAAGTTGACAATCGCATCACTATTGTAGAAATTGATGAGCGAAGCTTAAAGGCAGAGGGAGGATGGCCTTGGCCTCGGGAAAAGCTTGCGCGTATGTTGCATGTGCTAAAAGATCATTACCAGGTCAGTGCCATAGGCTTAGATGTGTTCTTTCCAGAGGCCAAAGAGCCTGTCTCGGACGCATTTCTTGCTGACGCAGTCACCTCTACCCGCACTGTGTTACCTATGGTTTTTTCCCAAGAAGAGCTTACTCAAGGCATTCTAGGTGAAGCAGTGCAAGTAGAGTTGCGCAACCCATTAGCTACCAAACAAGCCCAAGGTTATGTTGCTAACGGTGGGTTTTTCCGACCTAATTACCTGCTGGACATATATCCCCTGTGGTTGACCTAGACGGCGTTATCAGAAAGTTCATCCCAGTTCTAGAGTACCAAGGGCAATACTATGAAGCCCTACCAGTAGCTATGGTAAGGCAGTTATTTGGTATAGATTCCCTGGTTGTCGAAAGAAGGGAGACTGTTAGTGAGGGATATCGCCGATGGCATTTAAACTTAGACGAATATAACGACATTTTTTTGCCTGGTTTAGCCCGCATCCCCATTGACAGAAAAGGGGAATCCTTAATTCCCTACCACCATAATAGCGGTGGCTTTAATTATGTGAGTGCTAGCGACATCTTGGCCCAGCGAGTGCCAATGAGTGAACTGTTGGGCACTGTTGTGTTGATTGGCCCCACGGCCACCGGTTTGTATGATCTAGTGGCGACTCCAATTGCGAGTCAGTTGCCTGGTGTAGAAATACATGCGCATATTCTGTCTGCTCTGATTGACGGTCGGTTTTTGGCCACTAGCGATAATCAGGCACAGGATGAAGCCGTAGTGATGTTTTTATTGGCATTGATTGCGATCTTATTTGTTCGTAATTTGTCGCCAGTGCCAATTATCATCACTATGATAGCATTGGGTATTACCTGGTTTGTGGCCAACCTATTAGTGTGGCATTATATTGGCCTAACCACACAAATGTTACCTCCATTTTTCTACATCGCATCTTTGCTGGTGATGAATCTAGTCTTTAGCTTGCAGCTATCGGGTAAACAAAAAAATCGTTTAATAAAGTCCTTCGAACGCTATGTTCCAAGTGTAGTATCTCAGGCATCATTCGATCAAAATGATAAACTGCTGGAAGCCAAAAAAAGGCCTATTACGGCCATGTTTCTTGATTTAAGGGGCTTTACGGCTTGGTCTGAGCAGCAGGCAGCTGAAGATGTAAGCCTGTATGTTGCATCAGTTATGCAAGAGGTGAGCAGTATTGTAGGGCAGTATGGAGGTACTATCGACAAGTATATGGGGGATTCGGTAATGGCTTTTTGGGACAGCAAAAATGACATCCGCCATGCGCAGCAGGCTGTTGATGCTGCAATCGCCATAGAGCTGCACCTTAACAAGGCTGAGAGTGTTATTAATCAGCATGCACAGCCCCTCGATTATGGCATTGGTATCAATTCGGGCGCGGCAATGGTGGGACAAATGGGTACCAAAGAAAGGGCCAGTTATACAGTAATGGGTGATGTGGTAAACGTTGCCTCCCGTTTGGAAGCACTGAGCAGTGCCATGGGGTGCCACATTATTTTAGGCTCAGAAACTGTTGAACAGCTGGAAAATATTGTGTGTAAAAGCTTGGGTGAGGTTAATCTGCGCGGTCGAAAAAAATCAATGTCAGTTTATACGCCGACGATACCAATCACCAATATGGGTTAGTCATGCGCCAACGAATTAAATGGCTGCCCTTAATGCTTTGCATTTGGTCAGCTGCCGCCTACCCATCATCAGTTATTCAGCACGCAGAAAAGCTATTGGCAAGCCACCAGCTAGAAAAGGCCTATCAATGGCTAAACCAACATCAAGAGCAACTCAATGGTTCAGCAAAAGATTTGTATGTCTATGGCTTATTGGCACTAAGGTTAGGGCACAAGCAGCAAGCCTTTATAACGCTCGAAAAAGTGGTGGCGCTTGTCCCTAATAACTTAGCAGCACAACTTGACCTAGCCATAGCTGCAATTCAAGTGGGTCGTTTGATTCAAGCAGAGCGATTGCTCAGTAGTTTGGCGCAGCGCCAAGGGAATCCTAACGGGGTTGATTTGCTTATTGCTAGTTATAGAATGAAAATTAAGGACCAGTTGCAGCCTCTGCAGCAAGGCACCACTTCACTGGAGTTAGCTGCTGGGTATAATAATAATATGAACTTAGGCTTGTTAACCAAACAAGTCATGCTTGACACAGTTGATGGCCAATTAAGCGTTAATATTAATGATTCAAGTAGGGCAATCGCCGATCAATACCATCGGATATCATTTACCCATTATCGCACCTGGAATAATCTAAGCCGCACCAATAAGCCTTGGCCAGATTTCTCAATAGCGGTAAAGGCTGAAAACACAAACTATACCTCTAGCCAGCACTTTGATACGGCTTCCATCGAGCTCTCTGTTGCCAGGGCGTTAACAGTGTTAGCGCAGCCATCACAAGTTACCTTTGCCACACAGCTATTAACCCTGGGTGGTCAGGTGAGTCAGGATTGGCGTTTAAAAGCCAAAACAGTCCTGCCTTCGTCGCAAATGCTAGAAATTCAATTGGACCAACACGATAAAGTATCTGTAGAGCTTTTCACTCACGCGCCTTGGTTAGGAGCCAGTTCACAATGGTTTGTTGGGTTAGAAAAAAATAAAGTACGGTCAAGCTTTTTTGGTGTCACCATTCCTTGGGCTGTGCGTAATGACATCCATTTAGACTCAGGAGTGACCTACACTGAGAGTGAGGATCTGAAGGCTTATAGCCCAACGATTTTTGGTGAAAAGAAAAAAAAGGCCCAAACCCTAGCAATGAACACAAAGCTGTGGTGATCAATGGGTCAAG
>CAJQKX010000588.1 GCA_905479025.1 uncultured Paraglaciecola sp. | reverse complement strand
AAGGGACGCAATAAATATAGGATAAGCGAATCAAGCATTAGCCAAAGAAACAACCATTGCCACAGCGTGATTTTAGCGCTTTTACGCTTTGCTAGGCTCAAGTTATTCACCCCACTCGCTCAAATCTCGCCCAGTCAAAGACATTAATTTTAGTAAATCAAGAGCCAGGTCATCATACACAGCGATTGCATCACCATTTTTTTCGACGCTCTTGTTGTTCAAACGTATTATTCTCTCTCTTAGGCCTAATTTTTTTATACCAAAAATATTTTTAACATATTTTGTATCAAGCACTAGCCAACGTGGCAAACGATGGGTAAACCTTGCACTAAAATTAAACCGACTTTCTTTCCGTTCGTTAACTTTTTCAAAGTCCACTCTGCCATCATGATTGACAGACAGAAAAGCAAGCACTCTATTATAACAAGCTGCAGTATCTTCAACAAAGTCTTCAAAAAATATTACGTGCACCTGCTCCCTTGGAAAAGTATCGTACAAACGCTCTAACTGCTCACCAAACTTAACAACTTCTTTATAAAGTAAAAACTTTGGCTCGCGACACCGCTTTGGCAAACAATGCCCCTCAGCTCTAGCAGGCATTTTTTCTAACGCGGAACTCAGATCCTCGTCATCTTCATCCAGTGTCCATAAAAGCTGCTTGTGAAGAGAATGGATAACGTCTTGGGGTTTTCTTAACATGACAATCAATTTTGCAGTGGGGTTATGCTTTTTGATATTCGCAATTGCAGTTTGCGAGTATAAATACCAAACCGATGCCTCACCCACACAACTCATGCTTGAGTTAGATGCATCGTTAAAAAGTTCCAGATACGACCCCATATCTGGAAATGAATCTTTATAATGCGGAAAATCATCTGCAAAAAAATGTGGCTCTTTTGGCTCCGAAATAAATATATCGGGATGGGTTGCCAAATAGGAAACCAAGGCTGTGGTGCCGGATTTGGGTGCGCCAACAATAAAAAAATTAGGAATCACGCCTGAGCTCGCCCCACTTTAATTGGTGCCAGTGAAGGATTAATGCCGGTGCGTCTTATTGAAATAATCAGCAAACAAATATTCCATAATAGCGTTGTAATTGTCGTTGCAAGCGCAGCGCCAACCAACCCCATCAGCCCTACCAATACAACGCTTAAAAATAAGTTTAGTACGACGCTAAAAACCAAAACCCGCAGCACATCCATATGAAAGCCAGACAGAGAGAGTAGATATGAAACAGCGCCTGTCATTGCATTAAAAAAAGATGCAACGCACAGAATAAACAGGGTATCCTTAGTGCTAATATATTCCTCGCCAAAAAACATCAAAATCCAATCTGCGCTAAAAAAAATAAAGAACATGGCTAACGAGGTCAAAGCTGTCACCATCCTAGCCGAGAAAGTCATTAGTCGCTGCAGCGAAGCCACATCGCCTGTAACATGGTATTGCGAAATGATCGGCGCAACGACGGTATTAATCGCAACCAAAAAGAAAGTTAGTAAGGATGCTATTTTTACTGCAACACCATATAGTGCTACGGAGCCAGCATCCAACAAAGACCCCACAACAATGATATCGGTTTGCGTTAGTGCAACATTACATAGCGTAATAGCCTGAAAACTAAACCCAATTTTTAGCCATTGCTTTTGCTGCACATCCTCTCGACCTTCGTCGAGCTGAGGCTTTTTTTGCGACCAAATCGTCAGTAAAATGACATACACAAAAATGCTGACACCGGCATTTAACCAAAAAAATTCCGTTAATGTGCCACCAGACGAAATTTGCGTGACGAAAAAAAGAGCCAGCACAAGCAACATGGGTCTGATTATTTGTAACGGCGCCTGACCGTGAAGAGGCTTTTTTATTGACTGCAAAAAGCCATCTTGCAAAGAAGCGACTGCGGTGAATATACCGACGATCACAAAAGCCACCATAATACTCTCATTGAGTAACAAGAATCGCTCGCCGTACCACCAAAAGATGATAACAGAAGAGAATAAAGACACGAGCGCGGCAAAACTAAATACAACGGTGCGGGAAAATCTCACATATTGACTAAGAGCGCGCCCCGCATTCAAACTCTGATACCTAGGAATAAATTTCAACGCCCCCTTATCTAGGCCCAAGAGCGAAATACTCACAATAAGCAGGATATTCGCAGTTAGAAATAAATAAGTCCCATACGCTTCCTGGCCAAAAAAGCGCGCAAAAAGAATATTCAAGCCAAGACCAAGCATTAGCCCCGCAGCCTTGATCAAAAAGCTAAAGGTCGAGGCTTTTTTTACATAACTAAAGAGATTTTTTTCAGCCAATGAAATTGACATCAATTAACCTCACAATTATGCATCGCTTCAAAAAATTGGTTCGTCATCATTTCATTGGCCAGCTTTCCTGAACGAATCCTCCCCTCCAAACCCGGCACTTTAGGCCAGTAGGGCGATAAACGTATGTCCTCAATACCTCGTAGTAATGCAAGCCAGCGCCGACTGGAAATAAATAATTGATCCGATTCATACACTAAAGCCCAATCGGATCGTCGACCGTCGAAATCATCGAATGCTGATGTGCCTTGTGTGTCATCGAACGACCACGTACCAAAACCGCTTGCACCCACTGACCAAGCGCGCCAGGGCAAAGCTCGAAAGAATTTTGCTGGCGAGGCGTTTTTTGCTGGATAAGTCGGATTATCGTAGATCATCCATCGCGCAGAACTACGCTGAAAGAACTGCGCTCCATATTTTTGAATATACTTCCAACTTGGCTGCCAAAATATCTTTGCAGCTGCCATATCTGCAAGATCGTTTTCTCTTGCACTCCCTTTTCTTGCAGCGCTTGGGTTGGCGTAAATCGTAATATCCGCGGCTTCCTCTGACAGAAAAGAAGTAATCGCTTTTAACGCAACGAGCTTATCACCAAATGGCTCATCAACTGGGTATAGCACCATTTTCTTTATATTTAAATTGTTATCATCCAGAAACTGATTAAACTCTGCCAACCATTTTTGGACACTTATTTTCGATTTCACTGATAACTCGCCAGGCCTCTTCAAGGTGATGGATTGCTGGCTTAAACTCCAATCCGTAACCCACAAAAAATATTCGATTTTTTCGTCAAATAACCGCAATTCTTTTAATAACTCTTTTTTCTTATTTGGTGTCCATTCGCTATCTAACCGCGGTATATAACGCGGATGAATCGTATGTATATTTACTCCGCTACCCATCAATTCTTTTGCAAGCGCCGCTTTGTTGTGCTCATTCCAAATAGGCTGATTGTACGTATACGCCCATACATTAAAATCCATTGGGTTAAGTAATTTCTCACAGTATCTCTTACGTAAAATAAAGCTTAGCTGTGTCGAGTCATCATCTAGGAATATATTGAAAACCGCCTTTGAATCTCCTGAGACATATGCGGCCTTATCAATGTTAACGAGAAGATAAACAACCGATTTTGATCTTATCAGGACGGTGTCCTCTTTTAATCTCTCAACAGCATCATGAATTTCGAGACCGCCTCGTACAATTTGACTTTTAATTTCATAGGCATCAAATGGCACTAACGAATCCAAACGTAGATTCGAGAACCCTTTACTATTAATAATTTTTAAGCATAATTGGCCATGCAGATTTAAATCATCCACACTATACAAACTATAATCTTTTAAGGGGAAACTTGTGTTTCCAAGATTTTTTTCGAAACAATCAATAATACTAATAACCGGTGTATTGGTATTTTCACCTAAGGCCTTAGCTTGGCCAGCAACATCTGCATCAATTTTATATTGAGCTATTAATCTACGGTTACTGTCACTCTCCATCTCATCAATTTGAATTGAACGCTCAGAGCTCAGCTCCAAAAAACCATGCTCGGCCTCCAGCACTTCCACTTCATCTAGATATACACCTCCCTTTTCAACATGGATAATCAGTCCTAAACGATCAACACGCTTAGAAAAAGGAATATCAACATAGTATTTTTTTCGTTTCAGTTGATTATTCTCAGTCTTTTTGTAATCGCTTATATGCTGAGCTGATGAACGAAAACCCGATTTAATATCATAGGCATCTACTCTTAGTATAGGGAGCACACCGGCGTGCCTACCGACTGCAGTATGAAGACGCAATATCTTTGGAGAGGACGTTTTTAATTCAGAACCGGATAAAATAATCCGTACGGGAGATACGCCTCCCCAGCCAACCGCCCGTCGGTCAGTCCAGATGGGATATTTA
>CAJQKX010000587.1 GCA_905479025.1 uncultured Paraglaciecola sp. | reverse complement strand
CAATTTCACCACCAACATTGCCTGGGTTGGGGTAAGTGGTGGCGCTGTAAGAGTCCTTCAATTGGTAGCAGCCTTTTGAGCTTCCTCAACCCAATATGTACCATTTTCAATGTTTATGCTTAAACCAGCCTGATTTTCCAACTTTATTAAGAAATGTTCCAGCAATGCAGGAGGTGGGAAACACCAAGCATATGAAACGTCGTAGTAATTATTAATTTGAGATACGTTGTCGCCAAAGGTCACATCATTATTAAGCTTTAATAGATCTATCGTCGTTATGCACTTTAGAATTCCTTGAACCGCAATATCGATAATTTCTAAAAAGTTTATCATATCGTTTTTACTAGTGCTCATTACCGGCGGGCGACATAACCTTCAAAAACAATGCCATTTTCATCTGTACTTAACCTTGGGATGATCATGTAGAAAATGACTAATACGAAGATATTTAATACCATAAAGGATAGGTCTCGCTACCAAAGCATATTTATTTTGCGATTTAGAATGCAAAAACTGGAGAACGCAGCTTTTGGTTTTGGGCAATATCCCAAAGGTTTTTAGTGTAAATAATCAAATCAGTGACATATCCGCCGAGAGAAATTTTTCGAATTTGGTAAAAGGCTTTTCTGGCGTTTTATGTTCCAACAGCGCGCTGGCAGCTCTCATTTTGTGAGTGGATTCAACCGGTGCTTAGATTCCAAATTCGAAGTCGCTTGAATTTATATCCTGTCGATTAAGTCCCTTTAACTCAATATCTACATCCCCAAACTCTATCAAAAGCCCCGAAAATGTATCAGTGAATTGCAAATCTTCAATGCTATCTGCGCCACTTTGGATCCAAATCGTATCATTACCACTAAAGTCAGCAATAGTGTCTTTTCCAGAGGTGTTGTTGAATATGAAGGTGTCCGCTCCAGAGCCGCCAGTTAGAAAATCATCGTCATCCTCCCCGTTTAGGATATCATCACCAGGGCCGCCAAATATTTGGTCAGAACCAGAACCACCAGCGAAGTTGTCATTTCCAGCGTAACCTTTAATAAAATCATTTTTGTTACTACCCGTGATAACACTATGGCCGTTGTGTCCTAATAATGCTCCATCAGGGAGGCCGATATACCCATCTCCATCCAGATCAACTTCAAAGGTTTTCTCATACTCCGATATTTCAGCTCTATAGACAGACTGGCGAGCACCTAATTCATCAAGTTTCCAAACTTTCATCCGACCATCAGCGTGAGACAAAAGAACATCAAAACCACTAACCGAACCCTCTTCAACCTGAATTGCACTCCAGCCAGTGGACAAGTTCGAAGGACCTAAAGAGCGGCCCTGAGGGTTAGTCAAACCAATGCTTACACCATTGCCATCAACGATATGATATTGATTACCACCATCTGCTAAGATGTAGTCACCATTGGTTTCTATGGGTCTGAGGCCAACAGACCCATCCCCATTTAAATCAACCTCAAAAGTCTTCTCATGCTCCCAAGTTTCGGCTCTGTAAGTTGACTGGCGAGCACCTGATCCGTTAACATTCCAGACATTCCAAACTGTGCCATCCCCATTAGTGCGCGACCACAAAACCTCAAAGCCACCGAGACCGTCCGCTGCCTCTTCAACCTGAACCGCACTCCAGCCACCGGATAAGTTCGAAGGACCCACGGAACCACCTTGGGAGTTAGTCAAACCAATGCTTACACCATTGCCATCAACTATATAATATTGATTATTACCCTGTGCTAACCTGTAGTCACCATTGGCTTCTATGGGTCTCAAATTACCACCACTGCAACTGCAGCAACAATGGCTTCAACGTGTAATCCACCGATTGTCCCAATGTTACCCATACTCCTAATTAAATCGTTTAACTTAAATACCATTTTGGAATGATCAGTTTACCTTCTGGAAGGTGTCGAACCGCCAAACAGTATAATTCACAAAACGATTGGTTATCTTATTTTTATTTCGATTTCATGAGAAAAAAACTGCAAAAAAGACGAAGTGCAAATATCACAAAGTATAGGCATCAATACCAAAGTATATAAATTTTACGATTCACGTAAAAAACTGTGGAAATCCACCTTTGATCGTTGGGCAACATCCTGGAGGTTTTGAATATCATTGCTCCAATCGGTAACGTCTCCATCACAGGCATTTTTTTCCAGTTTGGCGAGTGGCTTTTCTAGCCTTTCTTGCCCCAACAAAGCTGCGGCACCTCTCATTTTGTGAATAGCCTCCGCCAGTATGGTATAATCTCTCAACAACTCACCATCGATAGACTGCTGAATAAAAATGTCCAATTCGTTAAAAAATTTTGCACCAACACTCAAAACTTTCTCTCGACCAATTGCTGCCCTTAATTCCTGCAGTACTGGTGACGAACTCTCATCGAAAGTAGCAAGTTCGGGAGCGGACCTAATATTTGCAATAATCTTGTGTAAGGCATTCATGCGAATTGGTTTCGTATGGAACCAATCCATACCCGCCTCCTCCGCTTGCTCACGGAATTCTTCGCTGCCATGCGCTGACAACCCAACGATGTATGTTTTTGCGTTTAATCCATCACCAGCACGAAGCCGACTGGTTGCTTCGAGCCCCCCCATGATTGGCATGCTTATATCCATAAAAATGACATCAAAAACTTGGTTACCAGCTTGTTCTAAGGCCTCTAGACCATCAGTAGCTGTACTTACAGTATGCCCATGCACCATGAGCATATCACAGAGAACCTTCCTATTAATGTCGTTATCCTCAACTATAAGAACATTGATAGGGTTGACCCGAACCTCTGGAAAATCTGGATGTATAATTACCCTATTTTCAATTTCGTCAATCCGTTGTAGCGGGATAGTTAATGTAAACACAGCTCCTTTTCCAACATCGCTTTTCACCTCAATATCACCACTCATTAGACGCGCAATTTTGCGGGAAATGGAAAGCCCCAATCCATCACCCCGCCTTTGACGGCTATCACCAAAGGAAAGAGCCACAAAATCTTCAAAAATATTTTCTTGATTTTCTGGAGCGATACC
>CAJQKX010000586.1 GCA_905479025.1 uncultured Paraglaciecola sp. | reverse complement strand
TGATCGATGATTACCGCTACAATGCCAAAAAACACACACAACAAGGCTGTAAAGGGTAATGCCTCTTCAAACGCTTTACCTATTGAGTGTTCGTCAATTATACCGCCCATTGATGTCGTCAACACAATAATAGACAGTCCAATTAATCCTACTGCAGCTAAATGTCCTGCTAGACCGATGACTAGCCAAACTGCAATCAGTCCTTGTATGACTAATTTTACTTTGTCTTGTGTGGTTAAGTTAGCTTCGATGTTTTTGTCGTAGTCAGTCAATATTTGCCTGACTATTGGCGGTAATTCTGCACCGTAATTAAACAGTTTAAATTTCTCAACAATAAAAGTTGTGGCTAACCCGGCAAAAAACACAGGGATCGTAATAGGAGACATGCGGATAAAGAACTCTATAAAGTCCCACCCGGCTTTATCTGCAATGATTAGGTTTTGTGGCTCACCTACCATAGTCATTACCCCACCCAATGCTGTACCTATACCGGCATGCATCATTAGGTTGCGTAAAAATGCTCTGAAATCTTCTAAATTATCACGATTAAGGTGAGGCACCTCATCGTCGTGTGAATAATCATGTTCAGAATGAAAGTCTTTACCTGATGCAACCTTGTGATATATGGAATAAAAACCCAAACCTACCGTAATAATAACTGCCACAACAGTCAACGCATCTAAGAATGCAGACAAAATCGCGCAAGAAGCAGCAAAGGCTATTGATAAAGCAGTTTTGTTTTTAAGTTTTATCAGTAGTTTAGTGAAAAGGTAAAGCAACAACCCTTTCATAAAGTAAATACCAGCCACCATGAATACTAATAGTAAAATGACCTCAATATTGACCACCATTTCATGTTTCATATGCTCTGGTGTAGTCATACCGATAAACATTGCTTCCATTAATAACAGACCGCCAGGCTGTAACGGATAACATTTTAATGCCATGGCTAAAGTGAAAATAAACTCTAAAACTAAGGCCCAACCTGCGATGTAAGGGTTGAGTATGAATAAAATAGGGTTGAGGATAAGAAAGGCGACAATGGCTTGTTTGTACCAAGTTGGGGCTTTGCCCAAAAAATTGGCGGCTACTGCTTGAGGTACTGACATTTGCATAGGCAAAATTCCTTGCTGAATATTATATTTATTGAATCAACGTTGCGTAGATTGTACATATAAAGTATCGCAAAATCCTATAGACCAACCACAATTATTCAATAATTGTTTGTTTTAATGACAATAGTTTATTGCCAAAGTCTTGTTATGATTAAAATTCATCTGGTACAATCAGTCAATAATGATTATAGAACAATAATAACGAAGTGAGTGGTTGATGATATACAAGGCACAAAGCCCAGCAGGATTTGCTGAAGAATATATAGTGGAATCTATCTGGAGTGGACGCTTCCCCCCAGGCACAATTCTTCCAGCAGAACGCGAATTATCTGAGCTCATTGGTGTAACTCGAACAACTTTACGTGAAGTATTACAACGTTTAGCTCGTGATGGCTGGTTGACTATCAAACATGGTAAGCCTACTAAGGTTAATAATTTTTGGGAAACATCGGGTCTCAATATATTAGAGACCTTAGCTCGACTAGATGAAGATGGTATCCCTGAGCTTGTTGATCATTTACTGGCTGCTAGAACCAATTTAAGTGCGGTATTTATTCTTAAAGCCATTCGCCATCAACAAGATAAGGCTATTGAAATATTGAAGGGGTATAGTGATGTTTCTGATGATGGTAAAACGTTTGCTCAATGTGATTATCAGTTAAATCATGATCTGGCGTTTGCTTCTGGCAATCCAGTGTATGTGTTAATGATGAATGGTTTTAGAGGTATGTACGCACGCATTGGTGGTTATTATTTCTCGAATCAAAAATCTAGGGATTTAACCCGCAGTTATTATAAGCAATTATTAGAGCTGGCCGTGAGCGGCGATTACGAAAGTGTACCGTTGGTGATCAGAACCTATGGCATCGAAAGTGGCAAAATTTGGCAAGAATTACGTGCAGATATGCCAAAAGGAATAGCGGATTAGTCAGTAATATGGCATGGCGCGGCGGGTGTTCCTGTCTGCTGCGTTTTTTCGCACCATAACCTCAACATGAAAATTCTATATATATCAATCGTATATATATTTTTAATAAAATAATTGCTTAATTAGTATGCGGTTTCTAATTCATTTCTCTAGTCTTGTTATCAATCCAGACAAACCCATTTATTTAAACGAGGAAAGGCACATGTCCAAATTAGATTCTATCAAAAGTAAAGTGAACGAAGCGGAAGAGTTTGCACGCAAAATATGGCTTGCAGGTCTAGGTGCCTATGGCAAAAGTTTTGATGAAGCACAAGGTCAATACGAAAAAATCAGTGTTGAAGCAAGCAAAATGTTTGATGAACTAGTGGTTAAAGGTTCTAAAATTGAAACTGAAGCAAAAGACAAATTTCAAGTAAAAGATAAAGTTGAGACTCGAGTTGCGGAAGTACGCAAGAAACTAGGTTTAGACAACGTCAACGCCGATCAGAGAGTTGAAGAATTATCGGCAAAAATTGATGCGCTTACTGACGCTGTAGCAAAGTTAGCGGCTAAGTAATGCGTTAATACCCAACGTAAGCTTAGGACCATAAATTTTAGATGTCGTTGGGTGTTTTGTTTTTATCTTGAATCGCCCTAAGCCCAAATGTTAGGAGAATCAATGTGAATACCGCTAAAAAAACTGAAAGTTTGCTACATAAAACTTGGTTAGCTTGGGTCGGTGCTTGTGACAGTGGACGCGAAAAAGCGGCCAATAAGTTTGACCAACTATTTGTTGATGGTTCGGCACTTGTAAATAACTTACTGGAAAAAGGTGAGTCGGTAGAAACGCAATTACAAGCAAAAATAAAGGCTAGAAACATGTTAAAAGAAAAAATTTCAGCACTAAGAGCAAAACTTAGTTTCGGTAACAATAGCCGTGACCATCAAATTGATAACTTATCGCAACGCGTTGATGGCTTGATTGATGTTGTGGCTAAATTAGCTCAACAAAAAGCAGCTGAGAATAAAGCAATGACGACTGCATCCGCAAAAAAAACACCAGCTAAGACCGCTGCCAAACCAGTAGCAAAAGTATCTGCTATAAAAACATCTGTAAAAACTGCCACAGCTAAACCTGCAGCAGCTAAACCTACAGCAGCTAAATCTGCAGTGGCTAAACCTGCAGTGGCTAAACCTGCAGTGGCTAAACCTGCAGCGGCTAAACCTGCAGCGGCTAAATCTGCAGCGCCTAAACCTGCAGTGGCTAAACCTTCAGTAATATCTGCTACCAATTCACAAGTAGACGATAAAGATTAACTAATGAGATTTTAAAACCCCTTCAATCTCGTTTGTGTTAGGAAAGCCGCTAAATTTAGCGGCTTTTTTATGACCCGTTTTTATTGAAACTGGTTATTTTCACATGCAGTGCAGGTGTCATTTATTTTTAACACGTGGGTAACGGTTTGTTGTGAACAATAATGGCATCTAGTTAGATTTAACAGGGGATGTAAGCTCCTTGATGTTGAGACCGAGGCAGTTATTAGTGTCTCTCTTGTCGGGTTGAAATAGCAATCATAATTGCTATTTCACGGGATAAAATTAAATGGCAAAAGAACCGACAGTTTAATCTGCAATTTATAATATTGTGTAAACCTGAATTAATAGCCTGAATGTTTTTTATTATGGTAGAGATTAAACGACAAACAATTTATTATCAGTGTAGTTTGCGACAACAATTACAGGTTGCGGATATAAAATGTCAAT
>CAJQKX010000585.1 GCA_905479025.1 uncultured Paraglaciecola sp. | reverse complement strand
ATGCTCGCAATTTTAAAAAGCAGCCAGGCGATTTATTTATTGTCATGGAGCCAAAGCATCTTCATGCCTTAAAAAACTTATTAGGCGTTAGCTATCAGGTCACATTAATTGGCTTATGGCCTGAAAAAAAGAATGCTTATGTGCATGACCCCTATAGCGCCAATCAAAGCTTTTTTAATTATTGTATTGATTATTTAGCACTGAGTGTTGAAGCAATAAAAAGTATGAAGGCTGATGCTGAAAAGTAAGCAGCCAGTTGCAATGGATGACTTGCTTGCATTAAAAGTAGGTTCTATTTGGCTCGCCTTTAAGCAGCAAAGTTTCGCATTTTGGATGGTTTGCGCCTATTTATTTTTTGAGTACGTTAGGCCTCATTCCATTATCCCTGCCTTAGATATATTACCCTGGGCCCAAACCTTTTTACTGCTGTCTATAGTAGGGTTATTGGCCGATCGAAATCATAAGTGGGTCAAAAGCCCAATTAATGTTTGGATGCTCCTATTTTTTCTCATTATTATATTTTCTTCTGTGTTTGCATATGATCAGGCGATTGCTTGGAAGCACTTGCCTGATTTTTACACTTGGCTCATTATTTACTTTGTCGTTATTAATAGCGTTACCAATGAGCAGCGTTTCTTTATTTTTCTTATGATTTTTGTATTGGCTAGTGCAAAGCTGGCCTTTTTTGGCGCCCGTACTTGGGCATTTCGCGGGTTTGGCTTTACATCGTGGGGCTTGATGGGGCCACCGGGATTTTTTCAAAACTCCGGCGAATTAGCGATTCAAATGTCCATTTTTTTTGGTCTTTCTGTATCGATATTTACAGCATTGAAAAACAAAGTTAAGGGCCTGCGTTACTGGTTTCTTTTTCTTTGCCCAATAGCTGCGGCGATGACCATTATGGGAGCTAGCTCAAGGGGGGCGCAGTTAGCGCTGGCAGTGCAGCTGTTAATTCTGTTTTACAAGAAGATAACTTTAAAGCGATTTTTTTTGGCTATTTTAATAGGTGGTGTTGTTTTTTCTTTATTGCCTGAGGAGCAGTATGAGCGATTTCAAAATATAGGCGAAGATGATACGTCCAAGCAGCGTGTTCTATACTGGGAGAATGGACTAGATATGATGATTGAGCACCCCATTTCGGGAGTGGGATACTTCAACTTCCCCGCTTACTATAATCAATTTTATTCGGACGACCTTCTTGGAATGCGTGCAAAAAAAGGAGCTGAGCTTCCTCATAATATTTTTATTCAGGTGGGCTCGGAGCTTGGCTTATTCGGTCTTTGTATATATGTATTTTTAATAATTTGTTTTTTTCGAATGTATAAGCGCAGTATGGCTTTTAATGTTGATCTTCCTCAATATTTGACAACTCTTTTTAGCGGAATATGTATCGGATTTATTGGTTTTATTATTGCTGGGCAATTTGTCTCTGTCGTCTACTACCCGTTCATGTGGGTCCAGCTAGCCCTAGCAGTCGCTTTGATGAACTTGTCTAAAGCACAGTATTTGGCTGTTAATTAGATCAGGTCTTGTAGCAGCCGGCTTCTGCTAGTGTGTTTTAGCAGCTGCTATAGAAAATGAGAACTAGGTCGATGCAAGATGCTGAAAGTGGCGTATTATTCATTCTCATAGGGTCTTTGTCTGGAATTATGCCGTACGGGCCCTCTACCTAAGACAGCCTTGCTTATTTGGTTGTGAATGTTTGGAGTTAGTTATGAAATATCGCTGTTTGGTGGGATTTTTTTGCTTATTTTCTAGCCGACTATTTGCATGGGAAATTACGGATGGAGTTGAGCCTGGCGATGCGCCGCTTAATTTTTGGGGGGGTAATTATGAGGCTAAGCGCACGACCGAAAAAGCATAGACTGGGAATTATTCTTTACGATTCCACTTTGCAGGTGTGCCCATTGAAGAAGATGGGATGAGCGAACTTCGTTTTTATTTGCCGGGTCCGGCTTCAGAGTTGTTCATTTCCTATGATCTTTATATACCTGAAAACTATTATCATAGAGATACTGGCTATGGAAGCATGAACAATAAAAGTCTGTTTCAACTTTGGTCGGGTAATTATGGAGCGGTTGCTTCGAATATTTTTGTAGGCGTTGAGCAGTGGCCCACGCTACCAGGGTCCGGCGAGGCGACCGGAGACTCCTTTCCTTCCATTCGGATGGGCTCGAATGGTGATGATTTGGGTCATACATATGGCTCTCGTCTAGATTTTGGAGAAGGAGAGCATATTATGCGAGTGCAAGATAGGGGCACTTGGCAGCATTATAGTGCCTATGTAAAACTTTCTGATCAAGATAAGGCCAACGGAATTGTCGAGATTTACCGAAACGGAGAACTTGTGGTTCGCAAGGCGAATATCGACAATTATTCGCAGAAAGGCAATTTTTTAGACCGAGGGTATCTTCTCGGCTGGTCAAACTCAGGTTACACCGAAGATACAGTTTTTTACATTGATAACTTCTCGATTAGTAATGACGACGGCAGATTACCGCCTCCGAATGCACCAAGTCAGTTAAATGTCACTCTTGAATAAGATTCTGATTCTCATGCTGAAAAATCGACAAAAGCACTCAAGTTACGTGCGAGATTACGGCCCTAAATTTCCCATTGGCATCTTTTTTAATATGGTCAACGCACTCAATCTTGATATTAAATTCTTGGCTTGTGCGAGCCCTGAGGTTTTTTTCAAGCTGTCTTAGCATGGGCTCTATATTTGAGGCTTGCGGGTCAATAACTACTTTCACGATCAATTCGGTTTCCCTGCTTTGAATAATTTGAGAGTTAATGACGTGCGAAAGTCCCTTAAAAATCGGGTCAAGCCGCCCAACTCTTTTACCTTCAGGTGTTATTATTGAATCCTCCAGTCGTCCTAAAATATAACGCAATGAGCTCCTTCGATACTCTCTATCATCATTATCTTCTGCTACGCATCCTATATCTCCGATTTTGTATCTAATCAGCGGCATATATTTGTTAATAAATCCAGTCGTTACAATTTCGCCCCGTTCGCCTGGTTCTACTTGCTTTTCGTCAGGCCCAAGGACTTCTGTAATGCCGAAAAGCGGATGCGGGAGATAGCTACTGTTTGTATAATTTGCAGCGAAAACTGACATTTCAGTGCAGCCATATTGATCAACGATGGCGCAGCCGAAAACGTCTTCAATGAGTTCACGTTGACTTGGCAATAATGTTTCTGATGAAGTCAGAATTACTTTTGGATGGTGTTTGAATTTGAATTTGAATTTTCTCGCTAATAATGCAAGGCTAAAAAGTGCAGATGGGTAGGCATCGATATATTCAGGACGCCATGACTCAATTTTATCTGTATACAGTTTGAAATTTTTTTCAGAAATGTGGTAGGAAGAGCAATAGAGGGTGTTGCCCCACCAGTCAGGTATCGATATCTGATTTTTCTCTTGTATTAAATTTCTTCCCGCAAAGGTTACACTTCGATCAGTTATATCGACCCCGAATTTGTTCAAAAGATGTCTATAGAAAACATAGTTTTTTGTACGGCTTTGCCTTGAAGCCTTTATAGTCATAGGGCTGCCAGATGTTCCGCTTGTATGAAAGAAAAGTGGCCTGCCTTCATCCATGTTGTTAGCGTAGAACCGCTGCGGATCATCTTTGACAGTGGCTTTGTTAAGTAGTGGTATTTCGCTATAAAACCACTTAAAAAAATCTTGTGGTGATTTCTTTGGGAAGTCGATACTAATATCTTTATAGTAGGGCACGTTGACCTTGGCATAAGTTAACATTTTTTTAAGCTGCCGTTCCTGATACGACCTCACCGCAAATTTATTGTTAATATCGAAAGCCGTTAACTCTTTTAGCCGGCTTTTCGCTAATGGGCCATAGTTAATCGACTTCTGTCGAATAGAATACAGATTTAAAGATATAACCTTGATAAAATAAGGACTTTTTTCGTAAATGCTATTGATGATAGCCATTGTCACTCACTACCTTAGAAATTTTTTTGTTGAAGGCGATGCCTATTTTCTGATAATCATATACATCACGCATCAGTTGTCTCGCGCTATCACCAATTTTTTGGCAGACTTCTCTATTTTTTAACAGCCATATTATTTTTTCGACAAATTCTTCTTCATTCCGCGCAAAAATAATATTTAAATTGTTTGTAACGTCAATTCCTTCAGCAGCTATAGGGTCGCTTATTACAACTTTTCCCATCGACATTGCATCTAGTATTTTCAGTTTGGTTCCGCCTCCGTCGGTGATTGGGCATAGATATAGGTTGGCAGATTCTATGAAAGGCCTAATGTCATTAACGAAACCCGTCATCTCGACATTATCAAAGGTTGACGCGATTTTTTCAATTTCTGAATTTATACCTCGTCCGCAGATTGTCAATTTGCAGTCAAGCTCTGTTGCAGTTAGGAGAGGCCATATTTTTTTTAGAATAAATAGGACTGCATCGACGTTCGGATACCATGTCAGACCACCTGCGAAAATCATTGATTTTGGAATTGTAGGAGCGCCTACTGGCTTGAAAAAATCTGTATCAACGCCATTTGGTGTCACTAAAGTGTCTTGGACTTCAGTAAATTCCAGAAGCCGATCTCGATCCAGTGTAGAGCAAAACAAGTTTAAACTGAATTCACTACAGTGCTTTATTTCAGTACGTCTAAGTTTTTCTCCTTCCTGATAAAAATATATCTTTTTGAGAATATTGCTCTCTTTTTTACTCCTACGCATCATCATATGAGACTCGATATTATGGTGGTCTAGCAGCGTGATTTCGTGGTCGAATAAATAACGATATTTACAAAGTCCAATCGTCCCAAAATAGACCGCATCGTATTTCCTTTCAGTTAAAAGCTTTCGTATAGAGTTTTCGAAATTTTTCGAAGTTAGCCAGTTAGTGAAGTACGGCTCTGCAGTGAAGAAGCTAGACGCAATTAGCCACAGCCGTTTAAAGACGGAATTGTCCGAGCTTATCTTTACAAACTCCACTCGGTCACAAAAATCTTGTAGTGCGGAATTAGCACTGTCC
>CAJQKX010000584.1 GCA_905479025.1 uncultured Paraglaciecola sp. | reverse complement strand
TCAACTTAACTCTCCGGGTCGAATTATTTCACGCTCTGCCTCTTATGATAATTGGCTGCCCAGTGTATCAATAAAGCAGAATGGCAAGATAATATCATTGCCAGGTTTGGTCTATCACGATCGTTAACACGACCCACTATGGGGCAGTTGTCACCGAGTTTGGTGTTAAATACAACTCGTCAGGGTGGGGATTTACGAGCCAGCTCGGGAAACCCAGACCTTAAGCCATTTGAATCTACCAATTTCGATCTATCGCTTGAATGGTATTACCAACCATTGAGTTATATATCTGTTAGTTATTTCAAAAAGAAAGTGAGCAATTTCATCATTAGCACGATAACACAAACGACTATCAATGATGTCACTGACCCAAGTACAGGGGCCGATTCCAGTGCCCCAGATAGCAAAGACATACTAGCCGAATTTGATTTAACCACACCTATAAATGGTCAGACGGCAACGGTAAGTGGATTTGAATTTGCGATCCAGTATGACTTTGACAGTGGTCTTGGTGTGGTGGCAAATATGACATTGGTAGACAGTAATGCAAAACTGGATCCTAATGATATTTCACAAAAATTTGCCCTCACCGGTCTGAGTGACTCACAAAATTTGATCGTTTACTATGAAAAAGGTCCTGGCCAAATTAGGCTAGCATGGAATCATCGTGACGGATTTCTGCAATCATTGGTGCAAATACAAGGACCCGAGCCTACTTACGTACGCAGCTATCAACAACTTGATGTGAGCGCCAGTTATGCTGTTAATGACAATGTTTCAGTGTTTGTTGAAGGGGTCAATATTACGGAAGAAAATGTGCTGAAACATGGTCGATACTCTAATCAACTGCTTTTAGCTCAGCAGCCAGGCGCCCGCTACTCTCTGGGTTTACGCGGCAATTTTTAATTTAAGCTAGATATAACTACATGTATGAAGTTAGCTCACCTCGATATATTTGTCATCAACCGCCGGTCACCATTCACCCATCTGACGTCACACTCATACCCCATTAAGTAGAACCCAATCCAAAAGTTATCATTAGTCAGTTTTTTTCTTAATGACAGGCAGCTGGTTTTTACTAGGTAAGTGAAACTGTTTAAGAAGCTAACTTAACCGCATCTTAATTGTATCTTAGACAAAACTAGCTTTAAAAATAATTATTTATTTTAAATAAATTATATCGACTAGAGGAAAAAAGATTGCCAATCGTCTGAAGTGTATCTCGATGTAAAAAAGATGTAAAAAAGTTGGCGGCAATTTAACAATATTTAAGCGTTATTGCTTTTGCCTTATTAATAAAGCACACACAGGCACACAAATATGATTCAAAGAACTCACAAAATATTTAATAAATCGTTACTCGCTAAAAGCATTACTTTAATGCTTGGTACAGCGATCGCGTTACCTTCTGTAGCACAAGAAATAGACAATACCGAAGTGATCCAGGTTAAGGGCGTTCGAGGTAGTCTGTCTCAATCAATGGACATCAAACGTCAATCTTCAGGTGTTGTTGACGCTATTTCTGCGGTAGATATGGGTAAATTCCCTGATACCAACTTAGCTGAATCTTTACAGCGTATTACTGGTGTGTCCATTAACCGTGTTAACGGTGAAGGCTCAGAAGTCACTGTTCGTGGTTTTGGCGGTAACTTTAACCTAGTAACTCTTAATGGTCGTCAAATGCCAGCTGCTAACGTAGGCAGTATAACTGGTAACCCACAAGATAAAGGCGCGGCAGGTACTAGTCGCTCATTTGATTTTTCAAATCTTGCTTCAGAAGGTGTCAGTGGAATAGAAGTTTATAAGACAGGCCGCGCGGGAATAAGTTCTGGTGGTCTTGGTGCTACTATAAACATCAATACCCTTAAACCATTAGCTGTAGGTAAAACGATGTCTTCGGTTGGCGTCAAAGCAGTTAAAGATGAAAGTGGTGATGGCGTGACGCCCGAACTCAGTGGTGTAGCGAATTGGGTGAATGACGATTCAACTTTTGGTGTATCACTGTTTGGTTCATTCCAAGAACGCGACTCTGGTAGTCGTCACATGAGTACTGAAGTATATGAATTACGCACATATAACGGTGCAGAGGACTTAAATTCTCTTACCATCCCTGGTGCAACAGTGATAAATGAACCTAACATTGGTCAAATTATATCTATACCTAGTAACATTGGTCTAGGTACTAACCAAGATAATCGTGAACGTACTAATGCTATGTTAACGGTACAATTTGCTCCGATGGAAGACTTAACCTTAACTGCTGATGTGACTTATGCAAAAAATGAGAAAGAGTCAACATCACTTATCGATGGTATCTGGTTTGCTAGGCAATTCAGTTCTGTTGAATTCGATGGTAATCCAGTCGTATCCACGCCTGTTAAATTTTCTGAGACGGGTGGCGCAAATAACGCAGTTATCGGTAAAGATTTCTTCTTTCAAAACTTAGCATTAGCTACAGAAGATGAATTAAAGTCTTTTGGTTTTAATGCTGATTATAACGTCAATGATGACCTTAGCTTAAGCTTTGATGTTGCATCATCAGAAGCCACAAGTGGTG
>CAJQKX010000583.1 GCA_905479025.1 uncultured Paraglaciecola sp. | reverse complement strand
TTCACGGACTTCTCTGCCTAAATTATGTATCTCAGCTATTTTGGATTATCTGATAATCCGTTTTCCATTGCGCCTAATCCCGAGTATTTGTATATGAGCCCTCGTCATAAAGAGGCTTTGGCTCACTTAACCTTTGGTTTGCGTGAAAGTGGTGGGTTTGTGATGCTAACTGGTGAGGTTGGCACAGGAAAAACAACGGTATCGCGCAAGTTGATGCAACAATTACCTGAAAACACCCAAGTGGCGATGATTTTGAACCCTACATTATCTGCATTAGAGCTGCTCGGTACCATTTGTAATGAGCTTGGCATTGAGTACAAACGTAAACATGCCAGCCTTAAATATTTTACCGATCAAATTCTCGATAAGTTAGCTAATAATCATGAGTTTGGTGTTAACACAGTCCTGATTGTTGATGAAGCGCAGCATTTATTACCTGAAGTATTAGAACAACTCAGGTTATTAACCAATCTAGAAACTAACCGTGAAAAGTTGCTTAAGGTGGTATTGATTGGTCAACCTGAATTGCAGCAATTGTTAAAACGGAATGAGTTGCGTCAATTAGCGCAGCGTATCACCGCTCGTTATCATCTTTTGCCTTTAAGCTCTTCTGAAGTAGCTGCTTATATTGGACATAGGTTAGGTGTGGCTAATGGTGATATCAGTGTGTTTTCTAAAGCTACTATTCGTGCTGCATTTGATATGACGGGTGGTATTCCAAGAGTGATCAATTTGTTATGTGATAGAGCCTTAACTTTAACTTTTACGAAACAAATGTCCGTTGTGTCACAGCATATTTTTATTGCCGCAGCACAGCAGATTTTAGGGGATGATGTGGTAAAACAGCGCCAAGGCAAACGCTGGACTTATACCCTGCTAGGACTTTTTGTAACGGCGGCGGCCATTGGCTTTGTTATAGGCCAGTTTAATGCTTAGGCAACTTGATATTCATGATCTAAAACCAGGCATGGTGATTGTGAGGATCACAGAGCAAAACGGGCCTGTCAAAATCAAGAAGTCAGGTTTAGTCACCAGTCAAGATATGGTGCAAGGCTTGATTGAAATGGGTATTCAACAAGTACAAATAGATCCAGACCAAACCGTTGAACTCAACGCAGAAGTAGCCGTGCCAAACATTAAAAAATCAGCGACCCTTAGAATGCTTGAAAACAACAAGGTCACTCATACCCAAATCGATGATGGATTATCAGAACAATTTCATCGCAGTTTGTTTTTACCTTCTGCACAAGATATTCCATCGGCTTGGCAGTTTTATATTAAGCGTTATGTGTTAGCGGCATTTATTACGCTCGGTGGTTTGAGCTTAGGCTGGAGTTTAGCTAATTTTCAGGGAATATTGACCTTACTGAGCCTTCAGATTGAACAGCCAACAACGATAGCTTCTGAACCCGTTCAAGCGGCCGTTGCCTCAGCACCTGAGCAGCTGGATAATAAAAGCGAACAATCAGTTAAGGTTGATAACCCTCGAGATGTCGACAGTATTGGCATTGCAAATGCGCCAATGCAACAAGTCTCTGGAACAGATGATGTTGCGAATAATTCTGAGCTAAATGATGTTGTACGAACAATCACTCAAGTACCCGAGCCGCAAATTTCTGCTGATGTACTAGCGAGGTTCAGAAAAGCCATCACCGAAGTGGCAGACTCCCCGGTGACTCTGCCGCCTGTTCAAAGTATATCTAGCATCGATGACGTGCCCAGAATTGATCAGTTACCAGCATGGGTAATGAATCGATTACCCAGTATGGCTTTTTCGGCTCATATGTATGCATCTATTGAGTCTGAAAGGTGGGTCAGAGTAAACGGCACGAGGATGGGGGAAGGCGATAAAATTGATGGCATGATTGAAATTGTCGGTATCGAGCCTCAGCATGTTATCTTAAATTATTCTGGGCAAATGTTTTCTATGGCTGCTCTGACTGATTGGTAAATAATCTTAACTTGCCTTTGTAGAAAGCAAACTTCCAGACGGTGATGAGTTAACAAGTTTGATAAAGTTGTCATTTATTAAGCTTAACCTGGATATTGCAATGAATTTTCCACCATAAAGTCGAGCGTAAAATGAACGCCAGATGGTAAATTTATGGCTGCAATTTGTTTTGTTTTTTCATCATTATGACTGTGGCGCTTTTTATCAGTATTGCTGATAGCGGGACAGTCGAGTCAGCTATTAATAACATTCAACCTAACAATATTTATGCGTTAAAAATAACGCTTCCTATGCCAGAAAAAGGTGACAAATAGATGCAATCAGTAGAACCTGTTTCTAGTAAGACTAAGCCCCAGAAGCCTAAACTGATTATTGTGATGGGTGTCAGTGGCTGCGGTAAATCCACTGTAGGCAAACAGCTTGCTGATGAACTAGACTACGAGTTTATTGAAGCAGATGATTTTCATTCAGTTGCAGCTAAACAACACATGGCCAATGGCATTCCTTTAACCGATAGCATGCGTGAGCCTTGGTTAGAACGTTTAACTCAACACTTAGCTAAAGGAAAGTTAGTCGATTCGGTCTTGGCTTACTCAGGTTTGCGACGGCTGCATCGCCAGTTATTTAGAGAGCTAGGTTTTAATACCTTGTTTATTCACCTGACTGCTGAGATGGACACTATCAGTCACAGAATGTCGCAAAGAGAAGGACATTTTATGCCGGAGTCTATGTTGGTCAGTCAATTTAGCGCTATGGAGTTACCTAAAGCTGAGCCTGACATGATTAGCTTGGATGTCAGTGCCGATTTACAGCATATCTGCAAAAGTGCACTGGCGGCAGTTGCTTTAATGTGATGTGTTAATCACTAGTCATTATGACTCTCGGTTACTTGGTTATTCTTAACAAATCCAACCTTTTGCCTTTGCGCTGTTAGCCAGCCAAACTAGAAATAGCGCAATAATCAACACCATCATTGGCATGATAGTGTCGCCTGGCCCGTATACATCGGATGCATCAACGGTGATAAATGAATAATATATCTGCACTAAAATGCCAAGCAATGAGATGATTAGAATGGGTAAGGCGATGGCTTTTTTAAATGCTAAAGCGACACAGCCCAGTACACCTCCCGTTACTGCACATCCAAATGCTATATTCACCCAAAGAGGGATGTCTTGAATATCTGCTCTTTTTCTGGCAGTGCTAAGACTTGCTCGACTGTCATAGTGATTTGCATCATAAAAGCTATCATGCCCATTAGATTCCATATGGCAATTGTAATAGCGAGTATTACAAACCACCTTGGTGTAATGGTGTTAACGTTATTCATATCACCCATCCATTGAGCTTATTTTTTTATTCTACATATCCTAGATACATTTGAATAATGTTCAAAAAAAACAGCTCAAGTAGAGCCATTTTTTGTTGTGGGTTAAAACATTAAGCCCTCTGCCATTCAGGCAAATTATTCTCAAACTCAGTAATTTTATCGTTTAGCTCTAGAGTTTGACCAATAGCATCCAACCCTTTTAATAAGTTGGTTTTATGCTGTTCGGCAATATCAAAGGTAAAACTTAGTTCACCCACACTGACGTTTTGCTGTTCCAAGTGTACCGTGATTTGCGCAGAGGCATCACTTATAACCAGATCAAAAAGTTGATCCATTTGACTGTTAGTAAGTTGTACCGGTAACAATTGGTTATTGATGCAGTTACCGTAAAAGATGTCGGCAAAACTGGTCCCAATGACTACTTTAAAGCCATAATCGTCAAGTGACCAAGGCGCATGTTCGCGGCTCGAGCCACAACCAAAATTTTCGCGCGTCAGTAAAACGCTGGCTCCTTGGTATTCAGGCTTGTTCAACACAAAGTCTGGGTTGGGCACTTGTTCATGTTGATCAAGGTAACGCCAGTCGTGGAACAAGTGTTTGCCATAACCACTTTTTGTGACGGCGGTTAAAAATTGTTTTGGGATAATTTGATCGGTATCGACATTGGCCTGATTAAGGGGCATTGCGCTACCAGTGTGGATATTAATTCCTGTTGTCATAATGAATTCCTTAAGGCCTATTGATAGTCGCGTACATCGGCGAAGTGACCAGCTAATGCTGCCGCTGCCGCCATAGCAGGACTCACTAAATGCGTTCGAGCCCCGCGGCCTTGACGACCTTCGAAGTTACGGTTGCTGGTGGAGGCACAGCGGTCGCCTTGTTTTAGGATGTCGTCATTCATGCCTAAGCACATTGAACAACCGGGTAAACGCCATTCAAAACCTGCTTCGATAAATATTTTATCTAGTTGTTCTGCTTCAGCTTGTGCTTTGACTGATACCGAACCCGGTACCACAATAGCAGTCACCCCTGCTGCTACTTTGCCCTGTTTGGCAATCGCCGCAGCGGCACGCATATCCTCAATACGGCCATTGGTACATGAGCCAATAAACACGTTATTAACGCTTAACTCAGATAATGTTTGACCAGGCGCTAAGTCCATATATTTAAGGGCTTTGTTGGCGGAGTCTTTATCAATGGGATCTGAAAAATCGCTAGGAGCGGGTACAGGCTGATTGACTCCTATGACTTGCCCTGGGTTAGTGCCCCAAGTCACTTGTGGGGTAATATCGGTTGCATCAAGTTCAATTACCGTGTCAAAGCTCGCACCTGCGTCAGATACTAACGTACTCCAGTAGGCGACCGCTTGATCCCAGTGTTGTCCTTTGGGTGCGTATTCACGTCCCTCAAGGTAGTCAAAGGTGGTTTGATCTGGCGCGATTAAACCGGCTTTTGCACCCGCTTCAATACTCATGTTGCATACCGTCATACGCTCTTCCATAGAAAGCGCAGAGATAGCTTCACCGCAATACTCAATGACATGTCCAGTGGCGCCAGCATGACCAATTTTACCAATGATAGCTAAGATAATATCCTTGGCAGTAATGCCAATAGGTAAACTACCGTTCACTTGTACTTTCATGCTTTTGGCTTTGCTTTGTTTTAATGTTTGGGTAGCAAATACATGTTCGACTTGTGAGGTACCGATACCGAATGCTAACGCGCCAAATGCGCCATGAGTCGCGGTGTGAGAATCTCCACAAAC
Organism: uncultured Paraglaciecola sp.; assembly: GCA_905479025.1. The sequence continues at coordinate 1,356 of CAJQKX010000583.1, read as the reverse complement.
CACTGTCATGCCGGGCTGAATTAGGCCTAACTCTGGGCCCATTACATGCACAATACCTTGTTTTTGATGACCTACAGGGAAAAGCTCGATGCCGTGCTTTTTGCAATTATCAGCTAAGGTTTGTAGTTGTAATTTATTCGTTGGGCCACAGGCATCTAGGGCTAATGAGCGAGTTGATATACTGTGATCCATAGTGGCAAATATACGCTGAGGACAACGTACCTTGCGGCCTTTTTCGTCTAGACCAGCAAAGGCTTGAGGCGAAGTGACTTCGTGGATCAAATGTCGGTCTATATACATTAATCCCTCTTCACCGGTTTCAGCGTTTTTCTGCGCATCTACAATATGCGCTTGCCATATTTTGTCATATAAGGTGGTAGCCATGACTATTTCCTAAATCTGTTAAATTAACGCGGCGATATAGTCGCCCACTTCACTGGTGCTTTTAGCTAAATGACGCTGCTCAGGGCTAAGTAAATCACCTGTTAGTATGCTATCACCCAAGGTTTTCACTACGGCTGCATCAATCGCATCGGCCGCGGCTGTTTCGTTTAAGCTGAAACGCAATAACATCGATGCTGAGAGTATTTGTGCGATAGGGTTAGCAATGCCTTGACCTGCGATATCCGGTGCTGAACCGCCAGCCGGTTCATACATACCAAAGTTATCTTGGTTGATACTGGCGGAGGGTAGTAGACCCATTGAGCCGGTGATCATCGCACATTCGTCAGAAATAATGTCACCAAACAAATTAGAACATAACATCACGTCAAACTGACTTGGGTAACGAATAAGTTGCATTGTCGCATTGTCGATATAGATGTGTTCAAGTGCTACCTCTGGGTAGTCTACAGCCACTTCTTCAACGACTTCTCGCCACAAGCGGCTACACACTAGAACATTCGCTTTGTCTACTGAAGTGACTTTTTTGCCACGTTTCTGGGCTGCTTCAAAGGCACTGATAGCAATACGGCGAATTTCTCTTTTGCTGTAACGCATCGTGTCATAAGCAAATTGCTCTTCACCTTCGCCTTCAAGTCCTTTGGGTTGTCCGAAGTAAATGCCGCTTGTGAGTTCGCGTACGACTAATACATCAAAACCGCTGGCGGCAATATCCGCTCGAAGAGGAGAAAATGCTTCCAGACCTTGATAAATCTTGGCCGGACGTAAATTACTGAATAAATCAAAATGCCCACGTAATGCTAAAAGAGCGGCACGTTCTGGGCGTTCTTCTAAGGGCAAGTTATCCCATTTAGGACCCCCAATAGAGCCAAATAAGATAGCATTAGAGTCTTCGCAACCTTGTAAAGTGGCAGCGGGGAGTGCCTTGCCATGATTGTCGATGGCCAAACCACC
>CAJQKX010000582.1 GCA_905479025.1 uncultured Paraglaciecola sp. | reverse complement strand
TTAATACCTATGTTTTCGAGACTCTCAAGCAATTCCATGCTGTGGGCATCAAACTCCTTATGCGCTGCTTCGATACTGATCAATTGACGACTTATTTCATCGAATTTCTCAACAGCTTTTGAGTTATGTGCATATGCTTTCCCTGCATCTGCTAGTACCGTTGATTTTTGCAAATGTGAGTTTACTGAATCCGAGTGATGCAGAAATTTATCTTTTGCAAGATTAAGATCAGGATGATCCTGACCATATTCAAACGAAACACGCACAGCTCGTTCTAAATACAACGCCTGGCTGAGCTGATTTATTGTTACTTCGGACAAGTGATTGGTAAGAGGGATATCTTCCTCCGCGATTTCAACAAGGTATACGCCGATTTTGTTGATATTGAACGCCGAGATTGCATTCGTAATTACAAGTGCAGCTAACAACGTACTTACTAGAACAATCAGTCGTGTGGACAGTTTCAATTGTAATTTTTTTCGTTTCATGAATTTCATAATTTAGTGTAATAAATCCCGTTTAACGACAGTTCAACAAGCCAGTTAAATATGGATAAATATTCGTGCCTCGGCGCTCATCAACAGTGAATATGATCCTGCTTTTTCACAAGAGTGGTTCGCTATAGTTTGAAGTTATATAATGCAAGTAGTACCCGTAACGACTACGGATTGAACATCTACAATAAATGTAACTCCTGGTTTGATTTTTTGGTGCACAGTCGCTTATTTCACCCTGAGCATACCCCCCCCTCTGGAATAGCTTTGGAGCTAAACGATGTGAAAATGAAAGGAGAAATGACATTTCACATGGTAATCAGTTACAAAAAACTTCCTGATGACCGAGATGGCGGCGCTTGGTGTTTTGCAGACATACTGCATGACCTAGCTATCAAAGCAGTTACAAGTTAAGTTTGTCGAATGTATGAGCCCATAAGACTGGATTGGGCACTTAGGGCCCCTGACCACCGACTGACATCGTTTAATTCGAGGGTGAACACTTTGATAAGGAAGTGTTCACCTTTTGGGCGGAAATCGCTCTCTAGCGGGTTTCAGATTAGCGTGTTACTTTGCCTTTGCTGACCCGCTAGCGACTATTCAGCATCCGCCCATGGTGAAACGCGGGATGGGCTACCATGGCGGGGTTTTCGGTCATCCTGACACAAAAAAACCGAACTATCGTTCCAATGCCTCCATGCCTTGTTCGATGAACTGGCGCACCAATCGGGTATGTGGAATACCTTGCCTCTTAGCCAGAATTTTCAACGACGCCAATTGTTCTTCAGGAATTCTGAGTTCAAGTCGTGCGCTTTTTTTCTTGAATTCGAAAGCTACCGGTTTGAATTGGCTTAGGTCATGTTCAGACAAATCAATGTTCGCAACTTCGTCAATGGCGGCCTGATCTGTATTTAAAGAATTGAGTTGTTTAACTTTTTTCATAGTGTTCAATTTCCTTTTCGTGCATGTACCGTGCGGAAATGGGTCTGATATAGCGCTCTGTATCGATCATTCGGAATGTAAAAACCACATAGATAAAACGGTCGGCACGATTGCAACCAATGGCGCGATATCGTTGTTCATGAACAAATGGATCTCTTAACACGCTGGGTGTATTGAAGAAAAGTTCTTCAATTTCATCTAAAGCAACACCGTGTTTTTGGCAGTGCTCTGTATTTCCAGCGTCCCATTGGAAACCAGCAACGTTTTCAATATCCATCTCCAATAATTACGTACTTTTGTACGTACAGTCAACATCTATCGGTACTGAACACAAGAAACTTGACGAATCACCAAAATCACGTAAAGGTGAACAGATGACTAGCGAACTGTTCACCGCGCAACCCAGTTCTAGACGATGACTATTAAATTATTATCTCCTATTTATTTTCAGTATCGTACTCGTTAAGGTCACGAATAAGAAATGCAGGAGAGTACGTATCAATCAATGTGTAACTTTTCAAACTACTCACATCCTCTTCTGAATAAATCAATCTTTGGTTTAACGAATAGAAGGTTTTGACGATTGCGAAGAATAGTATTGTTACTGTCGTCAGAAGTAGTCCTTTCGTAGATAAGTAGAACTCTGGGATAGCAGCCCAAGAAAACTCAAAACCATTCGTTGACGCTGGAAGAAAACTCATCGGATAAATAACACCAACTAAGAACAGGAGAGATAAAAATACAATCGTAGTCGTGATTTCTTTGGCTGATTCTGGGTTTTCATATATATCAGAGTAGTGATTGGCGTTTATCTCTGATTGGAAACGGCATTCCATATATGACTTATCTATAGCATCCCTTTCGGAGCTAAGCCGCTGCATGTGCTCCCTATCTAACTGGTTAGAAGATGGTGTTGGAATTTGGTAACTTGGAAAGTTAGACGATTGAGACTCCGTTAGATTTTCTTTGTGTTCTATAACGATTGCCTCAACAATTTCTAAAGCTAATTCCCGATCAATATATACAGAAGAAACCATATCCTGAAGAATCTCTTCTGGACATAACTCTCTATCTTCGTCATCTTCATCGAAAAAAAGAGATACGAAATCTGATGCGGAGTTTCTAGTATGTTGATAGTTGTACCATTCAATTTGTAGTTGGCTCGCCTTAGCTTTCTTAAACTTACTTTCTGCGAGCAATTGTTTTGTTGTTGCCGACTTCTGCAAGAAGGCTACCTGATTGCTGAGTATTTTAGTGATTATGAATGCACCGATGATCCCAACAATACCGGCAGCACTTTGCGAAAGCGTACTGTAATACCAGTTCCAATCCATTTCTTGACTCTACTTAGTTAAAGCTCGTCTTAAGGTGTTGCGATGAACACGGGGTCTGAAGTCCAACGGTACGAAAACGTACGCTAAGGCACTTACTTATCCAGTGTCCGCCTATAACTGCACCAAAATGGATGGGGTTTTGGTGCAACAGACGATAGACTGCAAACGGCCCTTTGCTGCCATTGCTAAGGATTGATTTTGGGTGCTGATACTCAGACCTTTCGTACGGCTGGCTCGGGGACGGTGCGGCCGGAGCTGATCGGCCTTGCAGCGGAGCAAAAAGGCGCTCGGACGACGGGGACAAAGACAGATTTGCTCAGAGCCTGTAAGCCAGAATAACCCTACAACCCGTGGAGGCTGACTAAGATGGACTACCTACTCTTCATCGCTTTTTTGACTACGGCGATAGTCTTTCTTGCCGCCCCCGGACCTTCGGTGGCTTTCGCCACGGCGCAAGCCCTTCA
>CAJQKX010000581.1 GCA_905479025.1 uncultured Paraglaciecola sp. | reverse complement strand
CGCACGTCTGGGCATTCCACTGGTATTACCGCCCGACCAATGCAGAGTCAGTGCGTTATGGATAACGACATCTCCCGGCTTCACTTCTACCTGACTGACATCTTCAGCATCGATTTCAACACCCTCAACAAAAATTTGATCAGGGTAAATTTCTTTATGTGAGCCGCGCAGATAATGCAAGCAGCCATTGTTCTTATCAACTAAATCAAGCGCCACCCACACAGTCACACCTGCATTGATACTGCCCTGCCCGCGCAGAACATCAAAATGTGGGGGCACGCCAGTAATTTCACCATCTGAACGATCAAACCAAGCAACCGAGCAACCCCTCAATTCCATCTCTGCTAACTGTTGCACAAGTGGCACATGTCTGCCGTTGTCGAGCTGGCTCTGCAACCAATTATCATGACGGTGCAGTGATTTAAGTAGATTTGTGGAATGGTCTGTATTTTGCCTACTCTGTATTAAACGCTCAACCAATGGTATAGCGTGGTCCCTGAGTTCACTAACCTCCAAGGAGCTTAAGTAATCACGCAAAACGATAAATCCATCGCGATTGAAGTTTTCTTTCAGCGCCTTTATATCAATAGCGTCTTTCATCACAACCTCTCTTTATCTAAGGCATCGTGCCAAGAGAGTACCAATGTTAAAACCAAGCGAACAACTCATGACCACACCCTTTCCCCCAGAAAATCGCTGATGAGTCACTGACTTGAATTGAGTAATCCACCAACTCGATATCTGATAACTATTGCAAAACCGACAGCCGCTTTGGTCAACCATTCAGAGACTACTTATGGAGCCTTAAAATGAGCTGCAGGGTATCGTGACAGCGATTCACCATTGCGCATTTACGAAGCACTCTTATCCTCGGGTAGATAATAAGTACGATCCAGATCTCCATCATGCGGATTGGACGACATATAGTGGCCGTCAATAACAACTTTACCAGCGACAGAAACCTGGTGATACATAACCGCCTGTAGAAGGGTCATCAGGAACTGAAGACGGCTGTAGGTTAAAACTCGAAAGCTCGCTGGATGAAAACGTTTAATCAGAGCGTGATGTGCAGTCAATGTATCTTGAATGGTTAAAAATGACTCGACTAAACCCATTAAGGCCTTTCTAGAACGAAGACCTTCCGCCGTAGTGATCATTGGCACTGAAATCTCTCCCACAAGCCGATTCTTCGACTTGAGCGCAATCAGCCTGAGATTTCTGCCTGCTTCCTTGGACTTGATAGCGGTTACTCCGGCGTGCACAAAGAGATCAATATCTGTCAAGTTTGACATACCAGATGCTCCCTTGGGTACCAACTTAAACATCATCTTCCCGTACGCTGTTTCGACCCCTTCTGCCACCTCTTTTAGCGAGCAAATTTTCTGGCGATATCGGACGCTTGCACCCGAGCGCTGAAACATAACAATATTCAAACTGCGCTCTTCTAGAATGGGCAAAAGGAGATCATCATCCATAGATTTGTCATCAAAGTAAAACATACCCCGGTTGCCGGTTGCCTCTGCCACTCGGTGCAGCACTTTCTTTATCTCTGTGATATCGCTGACGTAACCCGGTACGTCTTCCGACCAAACTGACGCCACCAATGGAAAATACCTTCGCAAGCCGAGATCATTGGCAATGACGCCGCAAACCTTGAATCCGGCGCTTTCATCATGTTCCGATGTGGGGAGATATTCCACCTTGCGCGCATACTTTTTATTGAGCTCGTACATGTGCACGATCAAACGCGTATCTTTTTTAACTTGAGCCGCGCCGAGTTTTAACAACCGATCGGACAAACTCTCGGATAACTCAGGATTGCAGAGATTGCGAGACAAACGCTTGTGCGTCGCATGGGGGCGAATGCCCTCGCACAAGGCCTTAGTGATATCAGTCAGGTTGACTGACTGTGCCCGGTCAATGCCGACCATCATATCGCGGATAAACTTAAAGCCCACACGACCTAAATCAGGGCCCAACTGTTCAGAACACAACAGCTTGGCAAATTTATCTACTGACACCTTATTGCCATCATAACTCGACTCACTCGACACTGCTTCACAGGCTGTAGCACAATCACTATCACTAACTTCCACCCATTTTTTTGACGCCATTTGCCACTCCTCAACGGATTGAAATACCGCACAAAGTTAAAAATTCAGCTTTTTGAGCATCACTCATACGTTTAAAAACCGGCACGCCAAGGTCGGTCATGGGCAATCCAGCATATTCGGGCGAAGTCATTTGCAAACTGGCAGCAATATTGTGCAGACCCGCTCCCTCCTCAACACCAACGCTCAGCGCATCAATAATAGGCTGCGGCCAAACCGGATTTTCCCAACCGCCAAGATTTGCCTGATAACCAAGGTAATCAGAGATTTCGCGAATCAGCTCACCTTCGTCTGCGCCACGCTGTCGCTGGCCTGCAGCCCCATATTTGGTCGCAGACTGATGACAGATAAAACCCCAGCGCATATTGACATGAAACCCAGGTATAGCAAGACACTCATCCGGCACCGTCGCGCCACCCGAAACCACCCCATCTTTGA
>CAJQKX010000580.1 GCA_905479025.1 uncultured Paraglaciecola sp. | reverse complement strand
ATTGCACTCAAATAATGTTCAACTTCAACTGTTGCCTGATACTTAGACTCTTCTGTCAGTTTTACCGACACTACCTTAGTGTCTCTCCCCGCGTTGTGCCATGGGCTGAATGTGTCACCATAGTCTTCGATAGGTAAGTCGTTATCGGTTGGCGCGCGCCAAAAATCGGGTCTAGGTGACGCTTTTAATAATTCGTCGCCAAAGTATTGCATTGAGTTAATTAACCCCGTTGTTTTATCAATACTTAAACTAAAATCTTTACCCTTAAAACCATAAGTTTGTTTTTTATCACTGACTGAGAGTCTGATTTCATGTTGCTTTTCTACCATTACTGAGACTGTAGGCAGTGCCAATTGTGACCAAGCGGTGATATGCCCTTTAGGGATCAAGCCATTGGGTTTATCAGTTATCACTTGCACATTCAGAAAATATTCAATATCTGGCTGCAGTTTTATAGCGTAATCTAATTGAATTTGCTGGCTTTGCTGTGGCTGAGCACCTAGGGGCAAATTTTGTCCTTGTGATACTTGTTTACCATCAGCCAATAATTGCCAATTCAAACTGAGCCCCTGCAAACTAACAAAATAATGCTTGTTAGTGATAGTGAGCGCACCTGATTTGATATCATTGCTACTAAAACCAATATTTTGCTGAACATTTTTAACTTCCCATAAATAAGGGTAGGGTGTGCGATCAGCAAATACTAAGCCGTTGGCTGAAAAGCTTAAAGATGAAACCGTAGCATCTGGCTCTAAATCACCGCCATAGCCCCAATAAGGAATACCCTCAGGGGTTTTCATAGCAAAAGTTTGGTCTACCCAATCCCAAATAAAGCCACCTTGTAAAGATGGGTACTTTTCAAAACTGTCCCAATATTCTTTAAAGTTTCCAAGAGAGTTACCCATGGCATGTTCGTATTCAATTAAGATAACCGGACGTGTGGTATCTAATTTGCGTTTAGCATATCGTTCAATATCACTAATAGGCGCATACATTTGACCATAGGCATCGGTGTGACGGCGCATTTGTGCTTGTTCTGATATGACAGGGCTATTTGGCTCTTGTTGTTTCAGCCAGTCATAGGTGGCTTCTAAATTAGAGCCATCACCAGACTCATTGCCTAGTGAACGCATGACTACTGATGGATTGTTTTTAGTGGCGTGGTACATGTTACTCACACGGTCAATATAGGCTGCCGCCCACTCTGGTTTGTTGACTAAGTGTGTATCTGGGTTGTATGGGCCTTGATTGGCCGCGCCTACTCCATGGGACTCAATATTGGCCTCATCCATGACATATAAACCATGCAAATCAGCTAAATAATACATATAGGGATCGTTAGGATAGTGGGCCATACGAACTGCATTAATGTTGAATTGTTTCATCAACTGCACATCTTTGAGCATCAATTCCCGGGTCACCACATGTGCGGTTACTGGGTCGTGTTCATGGCGATTGACCCCCTTGAATAACACCGGTTTACCATTGATTAATATATTGCCATTTTTAAGTTCAGTAGATCGAAAGCCAACGTTATGTCCGATATGCTCAATGGCTTTGCCCTGGGTATCGAATAAAGTGAGTTTTAAGCCATATAAATTAGGCTCTTCAGCGCTCCATAGACGAGGTGAATCGATGCTGGTGTTATATTCAACGACTTCGCTTTTATTGGCTGAAAGTTTTTTAATATCTAGCTTTTTTTCGAATAGTAGTTTTTGCTGGTGATCGAATAGTTGAACATTCAACTGATATCCATCGACAGCTCGGTCTTGAGTATTATCAATTAGGGCACTGAGCTGTAATTCACCTTTGCTGTAATTATCAGTAAGGGTAGTGTAAGCATGAAAATCCTTTATATGCGCTTTTGGGGTACTAAACAAATATACATCACGCTCAATGCCACTGACTCGCCACATATCCTGGCATTCAAAATAAGAGCCATCAGAATAACGATACACCTGCAATGCCAATTGGTTTGATCCTGTTTGTAGATATTTACTGATATCAAACTCGGCGGCAGTTTTTGAGTCTTGTGAATAACCCACCTTTTGGCCATTTACCCATAAATAAAAAGCCGACTTCACTGCGCCAAAATGCACAAATACTTGTTTTGTATTCCAATCATCTGGCAAGGTAAAAGTCTTTCGATAACTGCCCACAGGATTGTAATGAGCGGGCATTTCGGGTGGTACTGCATTAGCTTTAAAACATTGGTGTGAATGATAAAAAGGTGTACCGTAACCATTGACTTCCCAGTTGGCGGGTACTGCAATCTGGCCCCATTGGCTATCATCAAAATTGGTTTGGTAAAATTTATTTGGGCTTTTTTTAACAGAATTCACCCAATTAAACTTCCACTGTCCATTGAGCAATATATGGTTGGCTTGATCCCAAGGTGTTTTTGAAAAGGCCGCATTAGCATTGTCATAGCTGTAAAAAAAACTACGGGCTGGCTCTTTATTGTTCCTAAATACCTGTGGATCTTGCCAATCTAAGGCCTGTGCAGCTGGGGCAATTGAAAATATCCCCGTTGTAAACGCCAACCAAAAAGTAAATAACGTTTTCATCTTTAGCCCTGTTAATACAATATTCGTGGACGAAGCGCAGTGTTTTACCGAGTTACAGAACTTAGAAAACACTGCCAAGTTTAGATCTTCATAACGCTTTCATCGACAAGAATTACCACCAAATAGTATACAAGGCAGCTAGGATAACTATTATTCCTATTCCTAGCATGTTGAAAGAGCCTTTAGTATCAAAATTGACTTTATCTAACGAAACCACGCCTGTGCCACCTGCAATATAGTTCTTGCGGGTCGCAAGGGAAACAATAACTGCGAGTGCAATACAGGCTAAGAACACTATGCCCACTCTGTCCATAAAGGGCAATTCTGGAAAGACTTCTCTTAGAATAAACGATAACACTGCAGAGCCGACAGCTGCGGTAATAGCACCCATCGAATTCATGGTTTTCCAAAACATACCCAGTAAGAAAATTACCACTATGCCAGGGGTAAAGAAGCCAGTGAATTCTTGTATATATTGAAAAGCTTGTTCAAATTGACCGAGCAATGGTTTGGCGCATATCATCGCAATAATCAACGCTAATATACTCACAATTCGGCCCACTTTCACATAATGGCTTTGGCTTTCATTCTTTTTGAAATGAGAATAAATATCCATAGTAAAGATAGTCGATATGCTATTACACATAGACGCTAATGAAGAAACTATCGCAGCGAACAATGCTGCAAACACTAAACCCTTCAATCCAATTGGCATCAAGTTCATTAAACTCGGATAAGCTTGATCAGCTCGGTCCAAATCAGTAAACAACACCGATGCCGCTATACCTGGAACCACTACAAAAAAGGGCACTAAAATTTTCAAATAAGCCGCAAAAGCGATACCTTTTTGTGCTTCAGCCAAGTCTTTAGCGGCTAATGCGCGCTGAATAATATATTGATTAAAACCCCAATAAGAAATATTCATTACCCACATGCCACCAATCAATACTGATAAACCCGGCAGGCTTATATAGTGTGGACTATCAGCTGCGAATATCATGTCAAATTTTTCTGGCGCTTGTTCTGTCAATATTGTGAACCCCGCCAGCATACCTTTGCCATCTGATACTAAATCTAAGCTAATATACGTTAAGACTAAACCACCAAATACTAATAGTACTACTTGGATGATATCGGTGTAGGCAACGGCTTTTAAGCCACCGTATGATGAGTAAGCAATAGAGAATAGACCAAGAAATATCATGCCGTAGGCTAAGTCAACGCCAGTAATAGTATTAATGGCTAAGCCTCCTAACCATAAAACAGCAGTCAAATTAACAAACACATACACTGCTAACCAGAATACCGCCATGATAGTTTTAACTCGGCCATCAAAGCGTTGTTGCAGGTACTGAGGCATCGTATAAATTTCATTTTTGAGGAAAATAGGCAAGAAA
>CAJQKX010000579.1 GCA_905479025.1 uncultured Paraglaciecola sp. | reverse complement strand
TTCTGATGTAATGTCTAACGTGTTCTCGTTTTTAGATGTGGATGAAAATTTTCGTACAGACAACCTGATAAGATTTACAACTCTGGAGGGCGCTTTAAAGAGAGTCTTCTGATGCGGTTTTTGTTGAGGCCAAGCCGCTTTAAATCTTATTTTTATAATAGTCTGAATGAAGAATGGATTCAGGCTTACAGGTCCTTAAAGTTGAAGTGCACTTCTTCCCAAAAGTTGCCGATTCCCGAAATTCCCCGTGAAGTGAGAGCGCAGCTCACCGCCCTTTTCAGGGACGATGTAGAAGCTCTGTCGTCAAAATATGACGTTAACGTAAAACTTTGGTCTGGGTATGATGGCAAGTAAAAAAATAGATCTTTCAATCATTATTGTTAACTACAATGGGCTTCAATACCTAGACGACTGCGTGTCTTCGATTGAACTTAAATGCATTGGTTTGTCATATGAGGTCATATTCGTTGATAACAAATCAACCGATAGCAGTGTGGCTTTTATCTGTTCTCACTATTCCTGGGTAAAGGTCATAACGAGCGATACAAACCTTGGTTTCTCTAAAGGAAATAACTTAGGGGTGGCAAGTAGTAGCGGCGAAAACCTATTACTACTTAACAGCGACACTGTTTTATTAACGGAATTACGCGTGTTCATGGATATAATTAGGACAGAAGATATTGGGGTAGTTGGTGCCAAAATGTTTGGCACCAATAATGAGCCTAGACGATCGTTTGGTCGATTTCCAAGTGCGTTGATGATGCTCAAGTTGTCTCGAATGTATTTCGATACTCGTGGATCTGACAAAGGCATACTTGATGTCGACTGGGTTGAGGGCTCATTTTTATTGACTCGACGATCTGTTTGGGAGTTGGTTGGGGGCTTGGATCCCGAATATTTCATGTACGTTGAAGACGTTGATTATTGTAAGAAGGTTTCAATTCACGGCTACAGGCGGATTTGTAATCTCGACTCAGGCTATATTCATTATGGGGGTTACGGTGAGACTAGACAGGGATGGCTAAAAGACGGCTTTAGGATTTATGCCAACAACTTCTCTCGTGGTTACACGTTAACGATATTTAATTTTTTTATTACGGTTGGATTTGGGCTGCGCAATGCTAAACGCTATTTACGAAAGTTTACTTAGATCGACTGGCAAGTTCTACAAAGTAGACTCACGAATTCCATCGCGCTTGCTCTTAGGGACACTATTACAGCGCCTTATCATGGTCTCGCGGGGGCTCTTGAAAATTAACAGGAAAGTCTTCTTGGGGCGAGGCGTCAGCATTAAAAACAGATCGCAATTGCATATGGGGGCCGGGTGCACGATTGGCAATTACGCTTCAGTTGATTGTTATGGCGAAAACGGTGTCCGACTGGGTAATTCCGTGAATATCGGCGCAGGGACGATCATCAGTGTCACGAGACATATGAGTAAATACGGCGTTGGCTTAGAGATTGGAGATAATACTGGCATTGGAGAGAACTCATATTTCGGCTGTACTGGCGGGGTTAAAATAGGTAGCGATGTAATAATGGGGCAGTACGTTAGTTTTCACTCGCAAAATCATAATTTTAGCCATCCAAATATGTTGATTCGTGATCAGGGTGTTACATCGCGAGGTATAGAGCTCGGAAGCAACATTTGGGTAGGTGCAAAGGCAACCTTTTTGGATGGCGCTAAGGTCGGCAGCGGCAGCATAGTTGCGGCTGGTGCGATGGTTAGCGGCGAATTCACAAGCGGGGTAATGATTGCTGGCGTACCAGCAAGAGTGATTGGCGCGGTAAACCCTCAAACTGATGTGCTATGACTTTATTTTCTTTTTATAAGCCACTGTTTTTTGGTTACTTGGTTACCCCGTTTATATTGTCTTCAGGACTTTATACCCTTGCTATGGCTCCCCTAGCTGCCATTACTGTGTGGCGAATCCCTTCTAAGAAACTGTTCGCTTTCATACTACCCTTATTATTAGTGTTTTTGATTTCCACCCACGGTCTATGGTCTAGTTTTACTTACTATGAAGTTTTTAAGGACTTTTGGTATTTGTTAAACCCCTTGCTGGCATTTTATGTCGGATGCTTTTTCTATTTAGCCTTGAGTCGCCAAGATTTCTACTACATTTTTTGCATCGCTGGAATTTTTCTTGCGCTTATGCATTTAGCGTATTTCGCCATTAATCCAGAGGTGTTGTCTCTTGGCGGGCGGGACATCAGAGACTTGGGAGTTAAAGGCAATCATATCATTCCTTTTACAGTGGCTTTGCTGTTGTGGGGGGGCACAGGTAGATTATTTCACTTGCGGTTAGAGGCATTACTTTTTGCTGTTTTCTTATTGATTATCAGCGTGGCTCTCTCTTTCTCCAGAACGGGCTGGCTGATTTTAATTTTCTCTCTCTTTGTCTATTTTGAATTCTATAGAAAGCCGGCGTTAATTCTTTTTCTGGTGTTAATCGTTCTAATACTCAGTTTTTTGGTTGTGGGTGGCTATGAAACCAACAATCCCTTGCTGAATAAGTTTATGAATCCGACGTCAGAATTTATTCAGTTCGACAATTGGAATATATATGACATCAATAATAATTGGCGTGGTTACGAAAACTTTCTTACGCGTGAAGTTTTAGAAAACGCATCTTTTTTGACTCAGCTGTTTGGATTTGGCGCTGGCTATTCGCTCCCTTTGGATGTGACGATAAAGCTTGGTGGCGATGTCCATAGCGAAATTTTTATTTTGCACAGCGCCTATTCATACCTACTTTTAAAGACCGGCATTATTGGAGTTTTGTTGTATCTGTTTTTTTTACTACACCTTTTTTACATAGCAATCAGAGCACGAGATATGGAAGCTAGGTCTGTGCTCGTTATTGCCGGCATTATTTTTTTCACCAGCTTCGCTATTTCTGGGCTGTACAATAAAGTTCAAGCAATACCTTTCATGATCTTTCTGGGTTGTTCTATTAATATTTTTTGGGAAAGGAAGAGGTAAAGATTTGTCACAAGCGATCGTGTTCGTTCATCTTTTTAATGACTGTAGTGGGAGTCCTAAAGTACTTGCGCAAGTTGCCACTGCGTTGTCTGGCAAGGGCATTCGCACCGAGATGCTAACCAGTAGTTGGGGAGACGGGCCTCTGAGAGGAATTGCCGATACAGAGCGCACTGTTTTTTATAGGCGATCAGAAAACCGTTACATAACACTGTTTTTCGACATTCTGTCTCAACTGCACCTGTTTTTTGATTGTTTGAGGTATCTCAGGGTTGATGCCGTTTTCTATATCAACACGATGAGACCTACGGGAGCTATGTTAGCTGCGAAGTTGATGGGTAAGGTTGTGGTATGTCATATACATGAGACCTCGATAAAGCCGCTTTTGTTTAAGAAGCTTTTACGGTCAGTCGTCAGTCTTTGCGCATCTAAGGTGGTTTTTGTTTCAGATTATCTTCGCAAGGTTGAAGGTTTTGGGGTTGATGACGAGCGTGTTATCTACAATGCTATCGCAAAAAGCTTAAAGCCAAAGCGTGATAAGCAAAGCGCATTTGGTGTACTCATGGCATGTTCATTAAAAACATATAAGGGGATTTTTGAATTTCTTAATGTTGCGTCGGCTCTTCGCGAAGATCAATGTATTCAATTTACGCTGGTGCTTAATGCAGAGGCCGATGAGATCAACGAATTTTTTCAAGATGTAGAAGTGCTCGGAAATGTTCGCTTGTTGCCTAGGCAAACCGATATGAGCTCGTTTTATGCCGATGCAAGTCTTGTGTTGAATCTCTCAAAGCCCGATGAATGGGTTGAGACATTTGGGCTGACACTGCTGGAGGCCTTTTCATTCGGAGTACCGGTAATTGCGCCTGAGGTCGGCGGGCCAACTGAAGTGGTTAGAGAGGGTATGGATGGATATTTAATGGATTCATCCCGAGTAGCAGAAATCGCTGAAAAAATTCAGGAGGTCGCACATGATCGCAGCGAGTGGGAAAGACTTTCACTAAACGCTACGAAACGTGCAGATGACTTTAAGTTGTCTGTTTTTGATCAAAGAGTGACAAGCCTTATGTCTGCTAAGTTGAGAGCGTTATGAGTAGGAGGCAGCTCGTTATTTTGGGTATTCGGGGTGTACCTGCTAGGCACGGGGGGTTCGAGACATTTGCTGAACGCCTTTGTTTATTTCTAGTTGATCAAGGTTGGGATTTGATCGTCTATTGTCAGGAAGGGGGTCAAGGTAAGCTACACGAGTCTACTTGGCGGGGGATAAAACGCGTTCATATTCCCATCAAAAATGAGAGCCCGCTTGGTACCATTTTGTTTGACCTGAGATCTGTATGGCATGCGAGAAAATATAAGTCCTTACATTTGACGCTAGGTTACAACACGGCATGTGTCAATATAGTACAGCGCATATATCGCATTAGAAATGTGATGAATATGGATGGTATCGAGTGGAAACGTCAGAAATGGGGACGTATTCTTAAAGCTTGGTTTTGGCTGAATGAGCGTTTAGGCTGTTGGTTCGCCAATCACTTAATCGCCGATCATCCACTAATAGAAGCACATCTGGCCACGCGTGTCTCACGAGATAAGATTACCATGATCCCCTACGGCGCAATAAGGGTAAGCGACGCTGATGAGTCTCTCATTGATCAATATGGCGTTGAAAAGAACAATTATTCAATAGTTATTGCTAGGCCCGAGCCAGAGAACTCAATTATTGAAATCGTCAAAGCTTTTTGTATGTGTCCTAGGAAGGGAAAGTTGCTTGTTCTAGGCAGTTTTTTCCCAGACTCCAATCACTACCACCGAGAAATCTTTGAAACGGCTAACGACAGTGTCATTTTTCCTGGCGCTATTTATGATGCGGATACCATTGCGGCATTAAGGTTTTATTCGCGTTTTTATATACATGGTCATCAAGTCGGCGGTACGAATCCTTCGTTGGTTGAGGCCTTAGGTGCAGGGTGTGCAATAATAGCTCACGATAACCCTTTTAATCGGTGGGTCGCTAATGAGAGTGCACTCTACTTTAGGGAGGTTGACCGTTTAAGCAATTTCTTCAGCGAACAATATATTGAGGATGATTATGTGGAGGAAAAGAAGTCCAAAGCGGTATTACAATTTCAAAAAGGCTTCGATTGGAATGATGTGCTCAGATCCTATGAGGCGATTTTGTCGATGCAGCAGAAAAGCGAGGCTAAGTGATTCCTTTGTTATATAAAAAAGGCATACGGTTGTGAGTCGAGATGACGAGACCAAAAGGTCTTCAGTCCGGTCGGCTTTTCTTTCCCCAAAAAAAACAAACCTAATGTCCCCGATGTTAGTTAAAATCGCTATTACTGGGTTGGCAAAGGGCGTTGCTGCGATAGTTGGTATTACGCTGACAGTTTCACTCTCTAGAGTGCTGGGTGCTTATGAGGCAGGCTTGTTTTTTCTGGGCCTGACTCTGCTAACGGGCCTTTCGATCGTCTTTCGATTGGGCTTGGATGATCTGGTTCTGCGCACTATGGGTGCAGAGTATGTCTCGGTTGCTTGCCAATCTAAATTAAATACGGGGCTGATTTGGATTGTTCTAGCCACAGTGCCCTTTTCTATAATTACGGTTCTCTTCGCAGACGCCATCTCGGTGGCGGTTTTCAAGAAGCCAGAATTCGCCGTGGTTTTGAAATACTGTATGTTGGCACTTCCGGCGACATCACTATTTATGTTGTTAGCGTCAGCTTTTCAGGGCGTACATCGTGTCGTCGCAGTAGTCGTGTTTCAGAACCTTGGGGTAAGCTTTATTTTCTTAACTCTTTTTGCCTTACTTTTTATCCTTAATCCTCATTCAGCGACGGTTGAAACGGCGGCCGCCATCTACTTTTTCTCTACAGTCTTGGTGTTGGGTTTTGGGCTTTGGTTATGGTTTCGACAACCCCAGGTGCAATTTATTTTCCCTGTAATTAAAAATCCTGAAATCTGGGAATCCAGTAGCAAAATGTGGTCGGCGAACGCTATGAGTGTCGCAGCTGCTTACGGAGGTATTTTAATTGCAGGGGCGTATGTGCAGTCTCAAGAGCTGGCTTATCTAGTTGCGGCACAACGTACAGCAAGTTTGATCGCTTTTGTTTTAGTGGTTGTGAATACGGTGATTGCGCCAAGTTATTCGCGTTTATGGAACGAGGGAGATTTACCGGCGATAAAGCGTTTAGCAAAAAAATCCACTCGAGCGATGCTGGTACTTTCGCTGCCTATAGTGATTGCCATGGTGCTATGTTCGGGCTTCATTATGAGTTTTTTTGGTGCGGGTTTTGAGAGTGGTGCTGAGCTGCTGGTGATTATTGCCGCGGGCCAGCTGATTAACATGGCGACGGGATCGGTAAGTTTTCTCTTAAATATGACGGGGCATGAGCGAGATATGCGTAACGTGACGATGCTCTCTGGCCCAGTAACAATTGTATGTGCGCTCTGGCTTACCGCTATGTGGGGTGTATTGGGTACAGCGTACGCGATCGCTTTGGGCCTAACTTTACATAATTTAGGCGCGCTATGGATTGTGAGGTGCCGATTGGGGTTTTTCCCTTTGGGTTAGTGTTTTTTTGTTTAGAAGAACGAAGTGTTAGTGCACCCAAAGAAGTAAAAGGTGTGTGCAAAGAGTTTGGCTTACCCGCAGGAATATTAAAAGGTTCGATTGCTAAAGCCAGT
This sequence comes from uncultured Paraglaciecola sp., assembly GCA_905479025.1. Next base: position 235 of record CAJQKX010000579.1, on the reverse strand, counting down.
AAGAAAGCCAAATGATACAATATCGAGGCTGTAACAAATATTCTGTAACTTCTTATCATAAATTATTCTATTGAGGGTTAAATATAGGTAGATACAAATGAACAGAAAAGAACTTGTAGCTTTCGCTAAAGAAGCGGCCAAAGGCATTAAACCTCAGAAGACCTGAATAATTTCAGTCGAATGCTAAAGAAAATAACCGTTGAAGCTGCATTAAACACTGAGATGGATGAGCATT
>CAJQKX010000578.1 GCA_905479025.1 uncultured Paraglaciecola sp. | reverse complement strand
ACAGCAGTCGCATTCACTAAAATAGTATCATCACCCATTATCTTTTTAGTTTCCCACACCATTTTCATTTCTTCTTTAGTGTAATCATTATCCATAAAGACATCGATTTGTGGAATAACGTTGAAAGCAATTTGGCGACTAAAGGCTTCAGTTTTCACTTCTTTGCCACTTAGCAGCGCCGCAGTTTGATGAGCTAACTCGTCAATTGCAGCCTTCCCTCCCCCAGACACTGACTGATAGGTGCACACATTAATACGCTCAATGCCAACAGCATCGTGAATAGGCTTTAAAGCCACCATCATCTGAATAGTAGAGCAATTAGGATTAGCGATAATATTACGATTACGAAAATCAGCTAATGCTTGCGGATTCACTTCAGGTACCACCAAAGGAATATCTGCTTCATAGCGAAAGTGAGACGTGTTGTCGATAACTACACAACCGGCTTCAGCGGCAATAGGTGCGAATTTTTCTGAGACACTGCCACCAGCAGAAAGGAAGCCTAGTTGTACCTGACTCCAATCAAATTCATCAGCATCTAAAACGCTAATCTCATTTCCCTTAAAGGTCACCTTTCCACCAGCAGAACGAGCACTGGCTAATGGATAAAGTTTGTTGATTGGGAAACCTCTTTCTTCAAGAATTTCGATCATGTGTTGTCCTACTAATCCAGTAGCGCCCAACACGGCGACATCAAAGGCCCGAGACATGGTTTTTTACTCCTAAACATTTAAATTATGGGTGGCATTGAATTATGTGAACCACCTATATGGCGGGCAAAAATCCAACACCGTAGATTGCCTTCGAATTTGCAAAATTTCCAGTGTTTAGCGCAATTGCAGAAAACTCTCTTCTTATAGGATAGTGTTTTCGGATATATCTAAACTGATCGGCACTGTGCATGTTTGCTCTGAAATATTGGTCATCTGTCTCAATGTTATACACATTTAACACTAACTGGTGCAATACTTGCCAAAAATCTTGTTTTTCACTGAGCTGTATGGGATTAGGTTGTGCTTTGGGTAAATAATCAGATAATTTTTTGTCAGCTTGAATACCTAAATGTTTGCACAAAGCCAAATATAGCATTTCTGTCCCTCTGGCCTTGCCTTCAATGGTATGACCCGCAATATGCGCAGTAGCCAAAGCAGTGTGTGGGATTAAATCAAGATTGATACTGGGTTCGTTCTCCCACACATCAAGCACTAAATTCAGCGACTTACCTTGCTCAAAAAGTGCTAAAGCCGCTTGATTATTGATCACCTCTCCTCGACAGGCATTGATCAAAATCTGATTGTCTTGTAGAGCTGCCAGTCTCACTTTATTAAATAAATTTTGTGTAGGATAAGGCCCGTCCTTAACCCAAGGTACATGCAAAGAAATGACGTCGCACTGCATGATATCTTTCATAGATACGAATTCTCGTGCGTCACCCGCATCATCTAGAAGCGGATCACATAATTTATGCTTAATACCCAAAACAGTTAATACTCTTGCCAAAGCGCTACCAACATGACCTGCGCCAACAATACCCACTGTTTTGTCCACCAATTGCCAGTTAAGCCTTTTACTCATAACCAAGATTGCGCTTAACACATACTCCGCTACAGCCACCGCATTACAACCGCCAGCTGAAATAAAAGGAATATTTTGACTAGCCAAATAATGTTGGTCTACATGATCGGTACCAGCCGTGGCCGTGGCTACAAATTGCAGTTGCTTATTTTTTAGCAGTAACTGTTCATCTACCTTAGTGGTCGAACGTACCAACAATACATCTGCATCGGCTAGCATGTCAGCGTTTAATGTTTTGTGAGAAAATACTTCACACTCGCCAAGTTCAGAAAAAAACTCTGCCGCGTAAGGCATACTGTCTTCGTAATAAATTTTCATGATGGTTACTTAGGATATATAGCTAGAAGTAGCAGTATTATGCCAGCAAATGGAATATTTAAAACAAGGGTGTGTTTTATCACTAATTTATTGAGACGGCTAACACATTATCAAAGGAAATCATACGTTTATCTGAAAGCAAGTAAAAACCATTTCTTACCCTTGAAACAGTCTATGTGGTGAGTTTCAGTATGATAGTAGGGTTGAGCAACAGTCATTCACTCTATTACTTCAGTCAAAAAATCTCGATACAAATTTAACACGTCTTGTGGCGCCTCTAGTTGTGGGTAGTGCCCCACGTCTAAGGCAGTCGTTTTTGCATTAGGAATAATGTCGATATAATGGTCAAGCATGTGTTGCCCGGAGATGGGGTCGTGCACACCATTGATAAAATATAAAGGCACCACTGTGCTGACCATGCTTTGTACCCAACGTTTTCCATGTTGGTTGCGTTCATCTATGTAGCTTAATAACTTGGGTAACACCTTCTTACCATTATTATGTTCAATCAACTGCCACAAGGTATCTATTTCATGGGTATTTGGCTGACTGTTAGCAGCGAATATTTTATTAAACCCCCTCGCTAAATTTGCCTTATTCATAAAGTGACTGGCTAAACCACCCAACCGCCCCTTCAATAACTTCTGGGTAAACAGAGGGCGGTGATGAGAAGCAAACAAGCCCCCATTTAAAAAACAGATAGACAATATCTGAGCCGCGCTATGAATATCGTCCTGTCGACTTAATAGTTCTTGCGCTACTGAATCACCGTAGTCGTGAGCCAGAATATGATATTGCTTAACACCTTTTTTACGCAGCAGCGCCTGCACAATGTCGGCTTGCTCCAGCAAACTGTACTGATGTTTTGTAGGTTTATCAGATAAACCAAAACCTAACAGATCTACACTGAGTAAACGGTATTGCCCGGCTAAATGTTTCCACTGAAAATGCCAATCCCAAGCAGCACTAGGAAAGCCGTGAATAAACAATATGACGTCTTTGTTTTCATCTTTGTTAAAGTTAAGAGATTGCCAATGAGCGATACGATGGCCGCATAACTCAGTGAAACTTGTCTGTTTTTGATAATTTTCGAAGGTAAGTTGCTTCAAATTTTATTGGTCATATCCAGGATTAGTGCGGTCTAATTTACGCAATATTCCTGGCCATGCCAAGGCGCCACCAGCAGAACGAGTGACTTGTTTAGCCTGAGCCTGAATGCCGGCCAAAATATTTGATGGTATAGGGATCAGTTCTTGGCCACTGGCCTGAGCTTTGAGCTGAATTTGGCAAGAGCATTCTAGTAAATACATATATAAAAACGCATCGGCAATACTGTCTGCACAAGTTAACAACCCATGATTACGCAAAATCATGAAATTGGTGTCACCCAAATCAGCGACTAAGCGGGTTTTCTCATCAGGGTTAAGCGCCACACCTTCATAGTCATGGTAAGACAATGAAGAAAGTGCAAACAAGGATTGCTGACTTAGAGGCAACAAACCTTGTTTAGTTGCAGACACCGCAATACCCGCAGCAGTATGCAAGTGCATGACACATTGAGCATCCTCACGTGCTTCATGCACCGCACTATGAATAGTAAATCCTGCTGGATTAATTTCATAATCTGAGTCCATCACTTTATTACCTTGCAGGTCCACTTTGACCAAACTCGAAGCAGTGACTTCTTCAAACATCAAACCATAGGGATTAATTAAAAAATGATGTTCAGGCCCGGGTACGCGAGCGGATATATGGGTAAACACTAAATCATCCCAACCAAACATGGCCACAGCACGGTAACTCGCTGCTAAATCGACTCGAGCTTGCCATTCTTGCTCACTGACATGTTGTTTTACTGAAGCTGCCATTTGATCCATTTCCAGTTGAATATTAATTAGCTTAAGATAAACTATTGAGCATAACTTAAACTGTCGCCAATGTGACAATTGATACTCTTTATGCAATCAGATAACGTCCGACAATTCCTTTCACAAAATGCGTGGTTTGCTTCTTTGCCAGACCCCTTAGCCGATAAGTTGCTTGAAAAAAGTAAGGTGAAAGTCCTTCACGACCAACAAATATTGCATCAAAAAAATGACTCTGCGGACGGATTTTATTGTGTGCTTACCGGAAGAGTGCGTATCAGTAATTTCACAGTTGAAGGTAAAGAGCTAGTATTAACGTGGATCCAGCCAGGAAACTGGTTTGGCGAAATTTCATTAATCGATAGTCAACCTCGCACCCACGACGCTCATGCTGAGGGCTCAACCACAATATTGAAAGTACCTAAATCCACTTTTGAACAATTATTCAAAGAACACCAAGATTGGTCCCAATATATTATGCGCCTACTGTGTCAAAGAGTCCGCGCCACGTTCAGTCTGATAGATGAAACTGGCTGCCTATCATTGAAAGGGCAATTATGTAAAAGGTTAAGTATGATGCATCAGGGCTTAGAAGAACAACAATCAAAAAGCTTGGAGATTAAGATTTCTCAAGATGCGTTAGCGCGACTTATTCATAGTTCAAGGCAAACAGTGAACAAAATTTTACAAGGTTTACAAACAGAAAAAGTCATCGTATTGCGTTATGGAAAAGTCATTATTTTAGACAGGAAAGCCCTTGAAACATTAAGTCAGATTTAACAGTAGAGGCTTTAAAGTAC
>CAJQKX010000577.1 GCA_905479025.1 uncultured Paraglaciecola sp. | reverse complement strand
TCCTTGAAAGGTTAAGAGCTTAATGCTGGGATGAGGGTGGGTCAAGTTGAGTCAGCATAAAAGTTTCGGTTGATCTTTTTTGATATAAAAAAATAATTTATTAAAACTTAAACCCTCCATTTAGAACACTTGTTTTGTTTAAACGTAAAAATTTAAGCCGTTCGTCATATTCCTTACTGGTAAATCTTTTCTCTTTGTTACTATCCCGTTCGCTAAATTGTTGGGTGTTTTTTTTATGGGTCGCCCTTAAAAGCGAAATGAAACAGTGAGTGTCCGCAGCCAAGGAGAAATGGAATGGCTGATTTTAGTTTATCCTCCTAGAGATTCTATTTATTTCTTTTATTTTTAATTGTCCTTTTTCGACAAAAAGCGGTCACTCTGTCGCCATTTAATGTATTTGAGAAGAGGAGTGTAAATCTTTGGCAGTGCTATATAAGAGAGTTAATCTCAATGTTAATTGATGGTGTTTTTATTAAGCAGGATGCATTCAGAACTCTTTGTATTATTGAAGAGTTGAGCGATGCACTAAAAAAACTAATTCGGGAAGAATTGGCTGCGGTAATGCATGGTAGCAACGAAGTTTTAGAACTGCCAGAATATCACACATATCATAATACCTTAGGGTTCTTCTTGGATCGATACGAGAAGAAATCCCAAAATATCAAAAAAGGTATGATAGGTGAATTATTGTCCCACATTTTGATGCCAAAACTCTTCGATCACTTGACATCAGTATCGGTGTTAAAGAATAAAGAAGAGCGCTCTATAAAAAAGGGTTTTGATATTATATTTTGTGATCTGGGGAAAAAGAAATTTTGGTACTCAGAGGTTAAATCTGGGCACCTAAATGCAGCCCTAGAGGCTTCTGATGCTAATGATATCCTTTTGAATCGTGCTTACACAGGCATAGAAGAAATGTTTTTATCTGGTCGTGATAGTCTTTGGCAGAGTGCTATTATTGATGTGGCATTAACCGTAGAAGGAGGGTTTAAAACAACATTAAAGAAACTTCTCTCGCAAGACTCCCCTCTGGTTTCTTCGATAATAAGTAAGGATAAAAATGTCATTCTTGTCTCGGTATTATATGAAGATACCTTAAATTCTCTGAAGCCAGAAGATATTGATGGTTTTTTTGAAAGTATAAAAGATAAAGGGGGTTTTCAAGAGATACTAATCTGTTCAATACAGAAAGGGACGTATGAGAAAGTAGCCGAATTCCTAAAGGAAGAGTCTCAAAATGGATAAAACCATTAAAACCTTAACTGGCTTTAGAACGGCTTCAACCTATGGCGGGAGCGACTTTCAAGACCTGTATGAAAGGCTGCTTACGTCACACACCCCCAGTGAATTTGACGATAGAGATAAGTTTAAATTATTGAAGTGGGCTATTGTATTCTGTAATCAGGATTATCAAGAAGCTAGAAAGCTGGGATATAGAATTGTTGTTAGATATGCCAGTCTTTTTCATGATTATTTCCCATTGTACGACGTGGCCTTGTATGAAGGCTTTATGCCTGTGGTCAAATTCATCGAATCTAATTTCTTTGACAACAATCGCGTCGATGAACGTTTCTTGAATACCTATATGTCTGCATATATAGAAAATTTTAAGGATAGCGCGAGTGGTAGAGAGATATATTTATCTCTTGGGCAAAAGAGATTGGTTAATTTTAGTGCCTCTGTAGAGTCTGATTCCTTGGTTGTCGCTCCTACTTCGTATGGTAAGTCGGAAATGATTATATCCAAAGTAATTCAGCATTCAAATGAGAGGACATGCATCATTGTACCAACAAAGGCTCTTCTAGCTCAGACCAAGAAGCGCCTCTTGGCGACTGATGAAGTTGTTGAGGGGTACAAAAGAATTATTACTCACCCTGAAATGTTCAAGCCGACTGAAGATAAGTTTTTGGCTGTTCTAACACAAGAACGCTTATTAAGGTTAATTCAGCAGGCGGATAATGCTTCCATTGATAATTTAATGATAGATGAGGCCCATAGCTTACTTGATGGTGGTAATCGCGCTGAACTTCTATTGCAAGTTATTTTTATTTTGAGGAAAAGAAATCCTAAAATAAAGGTGCATTTCTTTACCCCGTTCTTGGTTGATGCATCTAGCATAGAAACAAAATATTCCAATTTCACTATTCAGGAAGCGCGCTCTAAAGAGTTTATTAAAGTGCAGCGCTATTTTCTTTATAATTACAATAAGGACAAAAAATTAAGCCTTTACGATCAGTTTACAAATCGGCATATCAGTATGGATAATCTAGAATGCGATGACTTGGAATTTATACATAAACACAAAGCATTCAAGAATATTTTATATGCAAATAAACCTAGGGATATAGAGGATGTCGCGCTGAAGATTCTTCCGTTGTGCGAAGATGTAGACTTGCTTGAGGGCGCTAACGGAGAGTTTCAAGACGCTTACAAGGCTATATCTGAGTATCTTGATCCAGCGTATAATTTATTGAAGTGTATTAAAAAAGGTGTCGTTTACCATCATGGGCGGGTTCCAGAAATTATACGCCTTTATGTGGAACAACTTTTTTCTAAGCACCAAGGTTTTCAATTTATTGCCACAACATCAACGTTACTTGAAGGAGTAAATATACCAGCAGAAAAAATATTTTTGCTGTCTGTAAAAAAGGGACGAAGCCACCTTAGTAAGTCTGATTTCCAAAACCTTACGGGGCGTGTATGCCGTTTTAGTGAAGTCTTTTCTCAAAATAACGGAAGCTTAGACATGCTTGAACCCGAAATATACATAGTAAACGGTCGCTATGCCTCAAAAAACTTTAACCCGCATTCATTTTTAGAAGAAAAAGCAAAAATCACCCCTAAAGATAAAGATGAGGTGAATAATATTTTATTGAAATCCCCAGAGACTGAAGAAGAGAGAGTACAAGAGCGTCATGCTTTGGAGTATGTGGAGAATATAGAGGCGGGTAGTGTAGATGTAGGAGAAAATATTGAGATACGCTATGTTAATTCTGATATTGCTAAATCATGCTTTAAAAATAATGTTCATGAATTTGATATTCATCAATTTGAGCCTGAATTGGAATCTGGGTACGAATCGGTAAAAGAGCGGGGTAATATTGATAATGTCCACTCTCTTGTTGAGGCTATAGTTGAAATTTTTATAGAGATCATTGATCGCGAAGATAACAAAAAGCGAGCAACTCATTATGAGTTAACCAGATTAAAAAACCCAGCGGCACAAAACTTCTATTCCTTTCTTTTGGAGTGGCGAATGAAGGGCTCATCTTACAAAAAATTGATAAGTGATTTTCTTTGGTATTGGAAGGAAAAAGAAAAGCGGGGAGATTATGAAGTCTATGTAGGGGCTACTTGGGGAGAGATTAAGCGTAATGAAGATGACTTTGTTGATAGGTATATTGACCTGAGCAAGAAAAACACATCTCAGCGAGTCAACTTAGCTATACTTAGAATTAAGGATGAGCAAGATTTTGTTGAGTTTAATATTTTAAAGTACGTAGAGATTTTAGATGACTTAGACCTTCTTGAAAAAAACTTCTATGAAAATATTAAGTATGGCAGTTCAGATAAAAAAATTATATGCATGTTAAAAAATGGAATATCTTTGGAGCTGGCAAAGATTTTAATTGACCAAAAATATGAGAAACACCTTAGTTTTGACCTCAATAAAGATGAGGTTGTAATTCAGAGTGGTGCTATTGAGGTTATGGAAGAATATGACGAGAATAGAGTTTTAATATTTGAACTTGGGTTTCATATATAAAGTAGGCACAGTACCCAGGCTTTTCAGAGGACTGGGCTTAAACTTTAAACGTCCGCTAATGGCCGAAAGTAAACTGCTAAAGAATTGAAGTCCACCGTCAAAACCGCCCCCTCCAAACCCTCACCTCTGCTATCATCCCGCCTCATAACTTAAAACCCCACACAGGATCCACCATGCTTTCACAGCAAGCATTACTATCCGTCCTTAGCGACGGCGAATGGCATTCCGGTGAGGATCTCGGCGCGCACTTTAATGTCAGCCGCGCCGCAATTTGGAAACAACTCAAACAATTACAAACCGCTGGCATTGCGCTCGAGTCTGAACGAGGCAAGGGCTATTGTCTTACTCACCCTATGCAATTGCTCGATGCCAATGCCATTAAGGCGGCGCTTACCGAGCAAACTAGCGCACTGCTCAGTAATCTCGATATCCAAT
>CAJQKX010000576.1 GCA_905479025.1 uncultured Paraglaciecola sp. | reverse complement strand
AGAGCAGATCAATATGATATGTATGAAATCATCAAACGCTTGGTTGATAACTCAGAATTTGAAGAATATAAAGCCGAATATGGCAAAACGATAATTACAGCATATGCTCGAATCGATGGATGGGCTGTTGGAATTGTAACGAATCAGCGTAAACTCGTTAAAAACGCTAAAGGTGAAATGCAGTTTGGTGGGGTTATTTATAATGACAGTGCAGATAAAGCTACACGATTTATTGCAAATTGTAATCAGAAAAAAATACCCTTAGTATTTTTACAAGATGTTACCGGATTCATGGTGGGTAGTAAAAGTGAACACAGTGGAATTATTAAGGATGGCGCCAAGATGGTAAACGCCTTAAGTAACAGTGTGGTTCCAAAATTCACAGTAATCATTGGAAATAGTTATGGCGCAGGGAATTATGCAATGTGTGGTAAGGCTTATGATCCACGCCTAATTGTAGCTTGGCCAAGCGCGGCTTTAGCCGTAATGAGTGGAAATAGTGCTGCTAAAGTATTGCTTCAAATTGAAACCGCAGCGCTTAAAAAGAAAGGCGAAACTATTACACCCGAAAAAGAGGCTGAATTATTTGATGAGATTAAATCACGCTATGACGAGCAAGTCTCCCCTTACTATGCTGCAGCTCGCCTATGGACAGACGCTGTTATAGCACCTACAGATACTCGAAATTGGATTAGTATGGGGATTGAAGCCGCCAACCATGCGCCCATAGAAAAAGCCTTTAATATGGGCGTTATTCAAGTTTAAGTCTATCCACTAATTTTTTAACAACGCTGCTTGATTGTGAAAACTCTAATACAGCAGCAGAGAAGTGTTTTTTTATTTTTCCAAATACCCCAAAATCATCTTATTTTTTACAGTAATTTTTAAGGAAATCAATATATCTTTTTAATACAATTTTTACCACAAAGACACTTTAAAGGAATTAAACCATACTATTTTTAGGAATGTAATCAACTATAAGACTCTCATTCAATAATCTATCAAAACAGCTATAAAAATTAAAATAAAGTAGAAAATGAGAGTGTAAATCAAATATGATAGTAGGTTTATAGTAACATAAACCTACAAAATAGAACAAATTGGAGTTATTTTTACTTCTTACAAATTTTTAATCTATAAAACCCCCGAACTATGGAAATTAAAAATATACCTAAAATACTTGTTCTTATATTTTTAACTTTATTTTTTACTTTAAATGGGAATGCACAACAAAAAAACAAAGGGAATTTATCTGGTATTATTAAAGATGAAACTAATACACCTCTTCCAGGAGCAGAAGTGTATATTGAGATAGACGACAGGGTTATTGGAGTAATAAGTGATTTTGACGGGAAATTTGTGATAACTAAAACACCTGAAGGAAATCAAAATTTGATTGTAAAATATTTAGGGTACAAAGAAAAACGCACACCAATCACTGTAATTGGAAATAAAACAATTGATGTTGGTGAAATAATGTTACAACCTATTGCTGAAAATTTAGAAGAGGTTATCATTAGTGGAAGATCTAAAGGTCAAGTTAGATCGTTGAATATTCAAAAAAGTTCTGATAATATAAAAAATGTAATTTCTTTAGAACAAGCGAGTAAATTTCCAGATTCAAATATTGGTGATGCTTTAAAAAGGGTTTCAGGAGTTTCAATAGAAACTGATCAAGGCGAAGCAAGAAGTGTGAGCGTTCGCGAGATGGCACTAAAGTTATTGCTGTCAGTGATTTAGCTACAATACTGAAATAATTTAAAAAATCACTAACCAATATAAAATTGGTTAGTGATTTAAGTGACTAAATAGACATTCCCTTTATTTATTGAACTCTTAACAAATCCAAAGTTGCTTGGCGTTTGATTTTTCCTGAAACAGTTTCCAAAAACTGATCTATATAATATATATGCTTTGGGCGTTTATGGGGGTCTAAAGTTTCAAAATTTAAGGTTTTGTAAGGCGTTGAACTTTCAATGACTAGTACGACTGCATGGCCTAGAACCTCATCTTTTTGAGACGTAATAAAAAAGCGGTTTTGAATAAAACCTTCCAAGTGTTGTTCAAGTTGTTCAGGAGCAATTTTTATACCTCCAGAGTTAATAATTGTATCATAACGACCTACCCATTCAAAAGTTGACTTTGAAATGAGATTAACAACATCATTTGTTTGGATTTGAGAAGACAACAATTGTGGGGCTTCAATCCATAAACAATCTCGAGCATCAACACCAATAGAAACTGATGGTAAAGCTTCAAATAGAGTTGCAGATTTACTAATATTTTTAACCGCAATATGACTCACCGTTTCTGTCATCCCAAAAGTTTCATAAATTGCAGTAGAGGCGTTTTTAAGTTTTGTTTTCAAGCCTTCCGAAAGTGGCGCACCTCCAACAATAAGTGTTTTAATTCGATGCAGATGTTCAACAGAATTTTCGAGCTGCAATGGAACCAATGCACAAAAATTATAAGCTCTAGTTATTGTTATTAAGGGGTTAGAGCTCGGCTTGACGCAGTCCAACTCTAATCCTAACACGTAGGCTCTTACAAACATCATTTTAGCAGCGATATATTCGAATGGCAAACAAGATAGGGCCGAGTCTCCAGCTTGTAAACCGAAGTAACTTCCAGTAGCCATTGCAGAATTAACCATCGCCTGCTTAGCCATTGCTACCGTTTTAGGCGCTCCAGTTGATCCAGAGGTTTGAAGCGTGACTTCTACATCAGAATTTAGCCATTGGTGTATAAAATGCCCTAATGCGTTTTGATAGGCCTCCCCTTTTCTAATCAACTGATCTGCAAGTTTTGACAGTCCTTTAGCATCATAACAAACTCCATCCAATTTGAAGGCAGAATGTGGGTGATGATATGTAGTTTTAGGCTTCAATTACTCAGCTATACTAGGAGTTGGAACCGGATCTTTTGTAACCGAACCTGCCAATTTATCTTTCCAATTGTTCCACTTATAGACCTTGGCAAAAATGAAAATCAAAATAGGATATACAATCAAAACTGAAGCAAATACTTCAAAATTACTTATGTCAGGATCAGAAACATCTCTAAGAATAGAATGCGTTTGAAAAGCGGTCCAATCGGCAGTGACTAAAAGCGCAGTGAATAAATTATTTGCGGCATGAAATCCTAGAGCTAGCTCCAAGCCCTCATCCATGAGCGTGATAATTCCTAAAAAGAAGCCTGTACCAATATAATGCACCAATAAAATATAGCCTAATTTTTCAATCTCTGGGTTAGCAATATGAAGCAGTCCAAACAATGAAGATGTAACAATTAATGGCACCCATTTATTTTTACATAATACTCCT
>CAJQKX010000575.1 GCA_905479025.1 uncultured Paraglaciecola sp. | reverse complement strand
TTTAGTTTTCTCCTTAAAGGCTGTATTTTTCCTTAAAAAAGAGGCCTTTAAGCCCTAAAAAAGCGCATTTAATAGACACTTTCATTTATATTTCAATCACTTACGTAGGTCCGACCCCGTTCATCCTGTTACGCGGGTCCGACCCCGTGTATTTGCCGCAACATCTACAAACACCTATCAATTCCGCTTGATTCTAGTCCTGACGGTGAGCGCAATAAGACCTAGCAGGAGAGGTCCCAATATTGCAAAAACAGTGTTTGCAAACGTAACTCCGGAATTCATTTCTAAACAAGACACTAACAATGTGCCTTTATCTTTTTGTAATGTCATTGTCTTAATTGAATAGGTAATTGAATCCATAAAACAGTCATCCTCAATAAATGCATTCATTTGCCCATACACCTGAGAAACCCAGCCAGGTAGCCGGTCGCTCGAAAAATAACCGATATTGCCGAAACTTTTTATGAAAGGTAGGTAAAGCTCAGCGTTACCCAGGTAAGAAATAGTCAACGTATGACATACAATTAAAATAAAAAATAACGCTGAACATCTAATAGGACTTGTCCCATAATTACTTATTAATCTATACAGTGCTAGCACACTAAATAATTGTCTCTTGAGAAATGGCAACTGATTCCTTTTGGCCTCCATTTCCCCTATAAAAAAATCATTAGCCAAGGAAAAGTCTTTATTGGCTTCCAATGAAAATCGGATATTACGATAACTATTCTCTAAATCAGGCAAAGGGTCTTTCTTGTCGTAATAATTGTTTATCCCACGCAACCGTAAATCTTCAATCAGCCCATTTCGTTTTAATTCAGGCTGATACCAATTATTTCCAATAAATGTCACTCCTCTTAGATCTGTTCCCCTGAAAGTAGCATCCTGCAAATTAATACCTTTAAATACCACTTCTTTCGGCTCTGCGAACGTCATTTCATCAAGAGAAACCTGCCCCTCGAAAAGATAATAACTGGTAACGCCCGTCCTTTTGTGCGGTATCCTTTCACGGTAACTATCAACACTTCTCCTAATTTCTTGGCGAACATTCTTCATAAACAAACGGAAAACCTCATCGGTTCTCTTCTTAGCTTTTTTTAGATACAAATACATACGATCTAATTGCGACTTAAGTATCTCCTTCAGCTTTTCAATATGGGAAAGACTTTTTTTGCACCTCGTAACAACTAAATTTCCATTAACAGTTCCACAACCAAATACTCTATTGGAAACTGATAGAGTGTAACTTTTGGTACTAAAAAAATGTGCTTTTTTATCAAAGTGACATCGAAGAAAACTAGCCCTGCCACGGAATGTTCCAGTAGCCTTAAAATTTCCTTTAAATATAGACTCATCTGCTAGACATTCTTCGTCAACAACCATATGAGTAAAATTAAAATCTAGAAAGCTGACCTGCTTAAACGCTAATGTTTTTTCAAAATTGCAGCGTTGGAGACTAACTGCACCTAACATCCTACACTGTGAAATATCTACTGATTTCTTAAAGATAACATCAGTAAGGTCAATACCTTGAAAGCTAGCGCCTTTAGCGTTAATGGCAACAGGACAAATGATTTTTTCTATATTGAATTTGGGGAAATTAAATCCACGCCAGTCGCCATCACCTTTTAATGCTAATCGCTTTAATCGCCACCAAAATTTTTTTATGTCACGATCGATAGCAGGATACTGTGAGTGAAAAATACAGTAACGATCTGAGCTACTTTCAGAAATCTTCTCGCAGAGCTTTCCATCGCTAAACTTGAAAGCACATTTACCTTTTCCGGACACACTTCATTCCTTATTTTCTATCAGATAGCTTAGATAACGAATTCCAAGGTGCCGCCACATATTTATTACGCAATTCATTACGGCTCGGACCCAACCAATTGATTTAATTGAGCTTTCATCCACAATCAGGAACCTAAAGCTGCTTAAAGGCCTACTTTTAGCATTAAAATTACAGATATAAGAGGCTCTTGGGTATCTCGTCACATACAGTCCTTCTTACTCTTATCAAGCGGTTGCGTGGCAACGATGTGTGACATGCCATACATGGCTCGGATGAAATATTTGTTTACGCGTGACATTTAGCTTTCTCCTTAAGCCCTGCATTTTTCCTTAAAAAGAGGCCAATAAGCCATATATAAGCGCATTTACTAGGCGCTTACGTTTACATTTCAATCACTTACGCAGGTCCGACCCCGTTCATGTCGGATATATTCCTTTTCTCAAAGTATCTCATTTTGCTGCGCCCAGCGCCGTAGGCGCATAGTTGATTGGCTTGTTAGCTCTAGCATCGTGAATGCAACTTTTGACGTGTAGTCATTAGCCCGCCAGTATACCCGTCCAATAGATGAGGATTTTTCTCAAGGTACTCACGCGCCCAAGGCTGTAGATTGAATGCAAAACCATTAAGTAGATCACCCATATTTGTTGCTAGATATGTAATATATTTTGAGCGTAAGCCAGCCATTACACCGTCATCCATGCCGACATTAACTGTATTTTTCATCCCTTCGATATATGGGATCAGATAGCCTTTTTCTTCTGGAGTTAAGGTATGCAGAGTTTCTTGACGTCTTTTTAGCGCTTGTTTCTGGCGATAACCCAGTATAAAGAATCTAAAAACTCTGGCAGCGCAGAATGATAACGTAAGCAGAAACGCAGGCCCTAAAAAGACTCTGTATTCATTTCTAAAGCCATCCACAGCTAGAGTTTTAGCATATTCTTCTGGCAAGAATAAAATTAGCCCTAATACTGATACGATCGCGACTAAGAATGCTGCTGGTATTTTTCTGAAATAATCAGCAAACCCTACCAATTTTTCCATCATTGATTCGTACCCTCCTGAGAGCTAATGCAGCAAGCAAAGGCGCGTATTAGCGCGTCCAGCCCCAAGGGCGATTTTTCCTTGCCTTGTTAACTGTGATTACCTAACCATTTGGGGTAACCAGAAATGACAGAAAATATGAAATTAGAGCGACAACCACCCAAAGTATAAGCAAATAGCGGCCATATTTTATTGGTTTTACTTTGTTTAAGAGTTTACCTGCAAGCCATAACCAGCCACCTACAAAAACTAGAGCGATAGGCTTGATGAAAGAATCTACGAACAGCCAAGGTTCCTGCCCAATATTAGTTTTTAGATAATCTGCGAGAAAGGATAACCCGAGTAACACCAAAGTGAATATTACGAATGTTATTGCTCCTGCTCCCAAGATGAGGCCAAGCTTTTTTAAGTTTTTCCATATTCGGAGCTCCCTCTTATTACAGTTAACAGCCAAATTATCGGGACACCCTTGTAATATGTTATCAGGGTCATTTTGAAATTCTTTAACTGATTGATTCATATATGAAAAAATACTCAAACCAAAGTGCCTGAGTTTATTATCAGGGCACTTTTTCGATGGCTGTCGATGATTTATAGAAATAAGCTGGAATACTGTTTTGTTACACAGTATTTTAAAAAGGGTGTTTCGCAATGTCGTCATCACCATTCCTTTGGTCTAAACGCAAATCTATGATTCGTTAATCATTAACGAGGCTAGAACAATAAATTAATACTT
>CAJQKX010000574.1 GCA_905479025.1 uncultured Paraglaciecola sp. | reverse complement strand
CTTATCTTCATCACCGGCATATCCGAAAAACTGTCCGTATAGAATTCATCGATCCCCGAAACTCCGGCCTTTTGAAGAGCAATCACCTTACTTTTTCCATAGCAATTAACTTTTAAGCCATTGAAAACCTCATCTGCATCAAACCTAAATGTTGTTCCAATAACAATCATATTTGAGAAGTACATCTGCACATAGAATTCAGGAGAAGCTGTCACTATATAATCTTGTTTCTCTAAATTAGTCCTAACTCGCTGGCCCAATAAATTAAAAATATCACTATTCTCCTCGACGAATGCTTTTGACATATCAACTATTACTTGCTTTTTTTTCCCCTTAAAGACTAACCCGTATGACAGAGATTTAAATTTACTATTACTTAAAACTCTAAGTTTGTGGAATACGGCAAAGATAACAATCAACAATTTCTTTATATTTCTCTGTTTTAAGGTGTTACAACAATAAAAAAGAAACATCATTGTTGTATCATCATAAGTTAGCGTTTTATCAAAATCATAGACCCTAATCATTCGGAGAGAAACTTCTTAACAATTTTACTTAGTTGGGTAAATTGAAAGGCGTGAAAAAGTCCTGATCGAAATAAACTAGCGTAACTTATATTAATCAAACAAACGTTTTCCCTATTAATATATCTGTAATCAGACACTGGCACGTCACCTTTAACTAAATTAATAATGTCATAAGGCACCAACCATCTAATATAACAACTTTCCTGGCCGACTGACTTTTCTACCAAATTACCGAAAATAAGGTCTACATAGCTCATGAGCATATTAGAACCGCATTTTTCCGACAACATTATTGAGCCCCAGGCTCTGGGATTAACCTCAATCAGCTGATAATCGTTTAGCTGGTCTGACCACATAAACTCTACCATCGCTAGCCCCGACCATTTTAAAGGAGCTAGTAATTGTTGCCCAAGATCCATTATCCGCTGGTCATTATGCGACACGGAGCATACTGTCACACCGCCTGTCTTAGGATATGTCCTAAGACGTTCATGCCCATAAAACGAAACCAAACTGCCTTTATCAAACAAGAAACAACCCGCAATAACGTTATTTTTGCCAATCAACTCTTGCGCCAGCATATCTTCCGAGTTATGCAATGAGTTTACGTATAAGGTAGCGTCTGTATAGTTGTCAAAAAATTTAACGCCCTCCGATCCCATCCCCCTATCTGGCTTCACTACTACTGCACCTGAAATAAAATTTGATCCTAACTGGTCAGCGCCTAAGGTCTTAGGGCAAGGTATATTGTTTTTAGTAGCATGTTCAAACAGGCGCTTTTTGTTTACCATACAATAGAAAGCATTTTTGTCTGGCAATAGCGACGAAGACTCAAGACCAAGGTTATAGATTGCCTCAAGATCAACTTCTTCAACTGGAAAAATTTTAATCTCCAGCGTCTTATCCTGTATTAACTGAAGGATTTTCTCGGTTTTGAAAACCTTTTTAAAGTAGACCAGTGAAAGTAGGGTCCTTTTTAATATTCCCAAATCACTACATAAATAAATATTTTTTAACTTGGGTTTTAGAATATTGAAAATATCAAAACACTTTCGCGATTCAGCACTCGTGATTAACAGCTTCACTTTATTCCCTTGATACAATCTAAAACAACCTGTGCCTGCCTATCTCGAGAAAATTCTTGCCTAACTTTTGTCAATCCGGATTGGTAAAAATCGCTATCATTTTGCAAATTAAAAATGAGTGAACCCAACTTATCTACAAAACTAGTTGCATTTTCAGGATGAAAAACTTCGCCAATTCCATAGCTTTCAACAATCGACTTTGATTCACCTCTTACCCCTGCAAGAACCGGCTTGTTATGAGCAACAGCTTCAAATAGTTTAGATGGGATTACTTTATCGTAAGCCGATACATCTTTAAGTGATACTAAGCACACATCAAATAGAGATAAAAAATGATCAATTTCATTTTTTGGGACCGCGTCAAGAATGAGAACATTCGTTAGGCTCTTTTCTTTGACTAAGGACTTTAGCTCGCTATGCATTGCGCCACTTCCAATAATCAACATATGTGCATTAAGAGATGGATTTACTTCTTTAAATCCGGAAACCAAAGAATCAAGACCATGACTAATACCCACAGTTCCTGCATAGCCAACTACAAACTTACCCTCCAAATTTAACTTTTCTCTCAAGTCCCGAATGTTTGGCTCTGATCTTTGAAAATAATCATTACAGCCGTTGTATGAAATACTTATATCACTATCTGGAATCTTAGCTCGCAAAGCTATATTTTTAGCAAAGGAACTCGTTACGGCAATTATTTTGGATGATCTACGGTATAAAAATAACTCTATTCGCTCCAATATTTTATACATGGCTGACTTATTTGATAAGAAAATAATTCCCTCTGGCCACATATCGCGGATTTCACTTACTAATGGACGCCTGATCAGGGAAGAACTGATATAGCCGCTTATCAAAGTTAAAAACTGAGGCGACGTAGCAATGACGACATCAGGACGCTTTAAAAAGATTGGTAAAATTGAAAACATTATGGCACTTGAGAGATGATCTAAAATTCGTAAGACAAAGCCCTCATTTTTAGACATAAATGACCAGCATCTGACTACATTGACACCATTAACTACTGAAGAACTCATAAGCTTATTCTTATAGCCTTCAAATAGTATTCCATTAGGGAAATTAGGGGCGCACGTTAATACAGTAACATCATGGCCCTTCTTTGCCCAATACTCAGCATGATATGAACATCTCAATGCGGGAGCATTAGACTCTGGTGGATAGTAATCAGTTAGC
>CAJQKX010000573.1 GCA_905479025.1 uncultured Paraglaciecola sp. | reverse complement strand
TTGAATCTTAGGATATTGAAAAAAGGAAGTCTGCATAAAAACTGTATCAACCTAATAGAATGAGAAAAAAAACATGAAGGACTAACATTTAGCCAGTCCCATTAAACATCATTCACAGTTTACTTAATTCTCGATTGAGTTGAAACTCAGAGGATGTCACATAGGTCTCCATTTTTCTGAGCCTACTTTCGTTTATTGCAAAACGTTCTTTGATATCAATAAAAGCCTGTTTAGGTGGTTCACCTGCTTGCCAAACTTTAGACTTCACTACAACTTTTTCTGATTCAGCCTCTGACACATTATGCCATCCTTTGCCTTGAACTTTATTGTGTTGGCATTTAGTTGCAGAGCCATCATCTCTTGGTCTAGCTGACAAACCTCGAGGCTTTTTTTCCAAAATAAACCAAGCTGCAACATAACCGACGAAGAAAAATGGCGGAGCTAACAAGAAAAACCCAGTAAGTGTTAAAATTCTTACCAACCATATTTCCATGCCAAAGTATTCCGCGATACCCGCACACACTCCGGCAATTTTTCCCTTACTCGGGTCACGATGTAAACTGCCAAAAGTTTTCATACTTTGTTCCTCCAATCTGGTGCCTCTGCATCCAAAATTGACTCTAATGTATGAATGCGCTCTGCCATTTTTTCTGCTCTGTCAGCTAATTCCTGTAATGTTCCATATTCGGCTTCAGTCAATCCCTGATTCATTTGCTTTTTACTCCGATAATGCATTATCAGCCATATCGGAGCGACAAAGATCATAAAAATAATGATAGGTGCTACTATGATTCCAATCACGTCTTCCAAAATTAATCTCCTTTTTACCAGTGTCTTTTGACTCTTTCAATTTACTTTTTATCAACCGTTGCTTTACTTTGCATTTTTTTCTTTAACGCCGCTAGTTCATCATCGATCTCATCATCTGACTCAAGTTCAGCAAATTCATCGGCTAAGGTCTTTATACCTAAGTCGTAAGCATCGACTTGAGACTCTAAATCATCAATTTTACGCTCGTATTGCTCAAATCGGCCCATTGCAGCATCCACTTTGCCACTGTCTAACGTTTTCTTTACTTCAAGCCGAGAACTGACTGTTTTCTGTCGCAAAATAATGGCTTTTTGACGTGTTTTAGCATCGGCCAATTTATCTTGTAACTGCCCAACTTCACTTTGTAATTTAGTGATTTGCTCGTCTACCCCCTTAAGTTCAGACGACAAAGCGCTACCGTGTTCGTCACACTTTTTCTTTTCTTGAAGCGCGGCGCGAGCTAAGTCTTCTCTGTCTTTACTAATAGCTAACTCTGCTTTCGATTTCCAATCTTGTGCTTCGTTTTGCATTTTATTAATTTGCAAAGAGATATCTTTCTTACTGGCCAATGTCTTTGCTGAAGCAGAGCGCACTTCAACCAAAGTGTCTTCCATTTCCTGAATAATTAAACGTACCATTTTTTCTGGATCTTCGGCCTTATCTAAAATGGAATTAATATTTGAGTTCACTATGTCTGTGAAACGCGAGAAGATACCCATAGTCTTTTCCTCTTTTTATCAAATGTTAGTAAAATACTGTTACTTAATTGGTTTTTCTTATCAACTGCCATTACCATTCAATTTGTAGGCCAACATCACATTTTAACTAAATTATTGATTTAAAAGAAATATTAATTTACACGCCGAAGCCTGAGATCTACAATAATTAATGAGCAGACTATAATTTAGTCGTTTAGACCATTTTTAAGGATATTAATGAGCCGCTTTCGCCAACAAGATAAAATGCTAGGTCAATCTAATAACTTTTTAGAAGTGCTAGAGCAAATCTCACAAATTGCACCTTTAAATAAACCTGTTTTAATTATTGGTGAAAGAGGCACAGGTAAAGAACTTGTAGCCGCCCGTATGCATTTTTTGTCAAAACGCTGGGAACAAAGCTATCTGACATTAAATTGCGCAGCTCTAAACGAAAGTTTGTTAGAAAGTGAATTATTTGGATATGAAGCAGGCGCTTTTACTGGCGCAGCTAAACGCCGAGAAGGGCGATTCGAAACAGCAGATAACGGCACCCTATTTTTAGACGAACTGGCGAATACATCAGGCATGGTGCAAGAAAAGTTGCTGCGAGTGATTGAATATGGTGAGTTTGAACGTGTGGGTGGCTCTCGCAGTGTGAAAGTGGATGTTCGATTAGTTGCAGCAACAAATGAAGATTTACCTGCACTAGCTGACTCAGGCGAATTTCGAGCAGATTTATTGGATAGATTGGCATTTGATGTTATCACCTTGCCCCCTCTGCGTGAACGTAGAGATGACATTATGATCTTAGCTGAAAACTTTGCGATTAATATGGCCAGAGAATTGGAGATGGAACTTTTCAGTGGCTTTACTGAAAAAGCCAAACGCATTTTATTGGATTATCATTGGCCAGGTAATATTCGTGAATTAAAAAATGTGGTTGAGCGAGCAGTGTATCGCAGCAACAATCCCAACCTACCCGTACACAATATTGTGTTAGATCCTTTCGAATCTATATATCGACCACAAAAAAGAATTAAAACTAAGGATAGAATTACTCAATCTGAAGCGGTTACTTCCCCCGTCAATTCAGTTGAAACGTTGTCAAAAGACCAAGCTCTAACTCAGCCCAAAACACACTCTTTTTATGATTTCCCTGTTGATTTAAAAGAACTTTCCCAAGACTTTGAAATTGATTTAATTAATCAAGCATTAGCCGAAAGTCAATTTAATCAGAAGAAGACCGCAGAAAAACTGGGATTAACTTATCATCAATTACGGGGTTATTTAAAAAAGTATAATTTGTTAGAGCAAACCAACGAAGATATAGATTAAACTAGAGCTGTGAATATTCTAAAAAAACACAATAAAAATATTTGGTTCAAAACAAGTCTGATTGTTTTGGCGAGTGCTTTACTGTGTTCTTGCGATGCGCTTCTTCAATCTAAAACAGACCCCAATGGTATTGTTTATTGCTCAGAAGGAAGCCCGGCTAATTTTAATCCACAATTAGAAACCTCAGGAACAACGGTTGATGCTTCATCCCACCAAATCTATGACCGATTAATAGATTTTGACCCTGTGACTGGAGATATAGTACCTGCGTTAGCAACCAGTTGGTTAGTCAGTGATGACGGAAAAACCTATACCTTTCAGCTGAGACAAAAGGTCCCTTTTCACAATACTGAAACGTTTAGCCCAACCCGCTTTTTTAATGCCGAAGATGTACTATTCAGTATCGATCGTTGGCGTCTGGATGATCATCCATACCACGAGATATCAGGTGGAAGGTATCCTTATACTGACAGCTTGAATCTTGATGGTTTAATAATTCAAGTCAAACGTTTAAATGGCTACAGGGTAGAAATTACACTTAATAAACGAGAAAGCTCCTTTTTAGCTAATCTTGCGACAGATTTTTCTGTCATATTATCCGCTGAGTATGCTGACAAGTTAATATCACGAAATCAAAAAGAATTAATAGATCATAATCCTGTGGGAACTGGGCCTTATCAACTGGCTAGCTTTCGCAAAGACCGTTATATACGCTACACCGAACATCCCAAGTATTGGCGTAAAATTGAGTTAACTGACAAACTCATATTTGATATTACTCCTTCTAGCTCACTAAGATTAGCTAAATTACTTACCGGCGAATGTGATGCTATAGCTTTACCGGCGCACAGTGAACTTGAGGTCATACGTCAACAAGATGATTTAGTTTTAGTTGAAAAGCCAGGCTTTAATGTAGGATTTTGGGCGTTTAATACATCTAAACCTCCATTTGATAATCCACTGGTGCGAAGAGCATTAGGCATGGCAATTGATAGAAACGCCCTGATTGAAGCCATTTATTTTAATAGTGCCGTTGCCGCGAAAAACATTGTTCCCCGCACATCGTGGGCGTTTCAAGCTGATGTTAAGCCTCTTAGTTACAATCCGATTGCAGCAAAAAAATTATTACGTAAGCAAGGCGTCCCAGAGGGCTTCTCGATGACTGTTTGGGCGATGCCCGTGCAACGCGCTTATAATCCAAATGCCATGAAAATGGCTGAATTAATTCAAGCATATCTTCAAGATGTCGGTATACAAGTCAATATTGTCAGTTACGAATGGTCAACATTTAGAGAGCGTTTGTCGGAAGGACTTCATGATTCTGTTTTAATTGGCTGGTCAGCAGATAATGGCGATCCAGATAATTTTTACCGTCCACTTTTATCCTGTTCAGCTATAAAGTCAGGCACTAACAGAGCAATGTGGTGTTCAGACGAGTATGATTTATTAATTAATGAAGCTTTAAAGTACACCGACATCAGCGAACGGACCTATTTTTATGGCAAAGCCAATGAACTTTTGGCTGAACAACTGCCTTTAATTCCCATAGCTCATGCATCTCGCTATCAAGCATATAGGAAGAATTTGGACGGGTTGGTGATTAACCCATATGGCGGTGTGCGCTTTGCTGGAGTGAAAAAGCTCTAATGGCGAATGTATTACTGCGTTATACAAATTTAGTTCTTGTTACCCTATTTATCTTAAGCTTATTGTCTTTTCTCTTGGCTTATTTATTTCCTGGACAAGCCTTGGAAAACCTTACTGGCCTGAGGTTTAACGAATTGACTGAACTACAAAATAGTCAAATAAAATACTCTGTGGATGACAACATATTTATCCAATATTCCCATTACATGGGCGAACTATTTTCAGGCAACTGGGGGGTCAGCTTCAATTCGGGTTTACCGCTATATGAAGACGTTGGCCATTACCTTCCCGCTAGCATAGAGCTGAGTTTCTATGCGCTCTTAATGTCTTTTTTCATTGGCCTGCCTTTAGGGTTTTTAGCTGCATTGCGACATCACAGACTTACCGATTACAGCTTGCTAACGGTGAGCTTATTGGGCTATTCCATACCAGTATTTTGGCTAGCCTTGATCATGATCCTAGTATTTTCTTTGCAACTAGGGTGGCTTCCACTATCTGGACGTATTAGCTTAATATATGAAATTCCGAGCATTTCTGGCTTCATTTTAATAGATATTTTATTATCTGATTTTATTGATAAAAAATCAGCATTGATTGATGCTTTAAGACATCTTATTTTACCAACTATATCTATTGCTGTTGTCACCACGACTATGATATTTCGAATTACAAGACGTTCGGTAATTAAAACGCTAAATAGCGAGTTTATTTTAGCGGCTTACGCCAGAGGTTTAACACCCAGACAAGTGTTAATGCGCCACGGTGTGAGGAATGCACTCATGCCTATATTGCCATTATTAGCTATGCAATTTCCCACTTTATTAACCAACGCCATGATAGTAGAAAGTATCTTTTCTTGGCCAGGTATAGGCAGCTGGCTTATTCAGGCTATTTATCAACAAGATTACCCCGCAATAAGAGCAGGAATGTTAGCTGTATCTGTTTTGGTTGTTATTTTCACTATGTCTCTTGATCTTATTATTCGCCTAACTGATCCAAGACGCAGAAGGGCTGAACGTGTCGCAATCTAGACTATATCAGGAAGAGCATCATCCCTCTCCACTGCAGTTCACTTGGATAGAATTCAAAAATAATCATATCGCTGTCGCAGGATTATTTTGTTTTGCTTTTTTTTTAATCATTACTATCTTTTGTCCATTATTAGCGCCCTTTGATCCGAATATGCAACAAATAGGTGATTTGATGATTCCTCCAGCTTGGGATCCCAATGGTGGTATTAGCCATGTATTTGGAACTGATGCCTTAGGCCGTGATTTGTTATCTCGAATTATCTACGGCTGTAGGATGACCTTCGGTATTAGTTTGTTGTTGGTAATGGTCGCTATGCTTCTAGGTGTAGGTTTAGGAGCATTGGCAGGCATGAGTAAAGGATTCCGCTCGAGTTTTCTTAATCATACTTTAGACTCCATTCAAGCGATCCCAACTTTGCTCATCGCCATCATTATTATTGCCATTTTAGGTCCAGGATTAGTCAATAGCATGTGGGCTATAGCTTTGGCACTGACACCTCAGTTTATGCACCAAACTCGCGACTTTATAAGACATGAATTGTCTAAAGAATATATTATGGCAGCTAAACTCGACGGTGCCAGTAAAGCACATATTTTTGCCCACTCCATATTGCCTAATATGGGTGAGATGTTAGTGGTTCAAGCCACCTTAGCTTTATCAATTTCTATTCTAGACATTAGCGCTTTGGGATTTCTCAAATTAGGTGCACAGGCACCCGCTTCAGAACTAGGTGCAATGCTATTGGAAGGTATTGAGGTGGCTTACATTGCCCCTTGGACGATTGCACTGCCCGGTGGAGCATTGTTTATGATGATGATTTCTATCAACTTGGTAGGGGATGGTTTGCGCTCAGCATTTAGAAATAGGTTATTGCACTAATGGTCTTGCTTGATATCAAAAACCTAACCTTAGAAATTGATATATCAGCAGGATGGGTAAAGGCGCTTGATAAAATAAACATGGTGATCCATGAAGGTCAAATTCATGCCTTAGTCGGTGAGTCAGGATCAGGGAAAAGCTTAATAGTCAAAGCCATTGTTGGGGCACTACCTAAGCGCTGGCGAATTACTGCTGACCGTATGACATGGAAAGGACAAAACCTATTGACTATGTCTGCGAAAGCTAGGCGAAAGCTTATTCGTAAAGATATATCAGTGATCTTTCAAAACCCTATTGAGTCACTCGATCCATCATTGACCTTAGGACAGCAGCTAAAAGAAATGCTTCCAAGAGACAAATTAACAAAAACGTGGTTTTGGCAGCGCAACGACGAAAAACAAGCATTGGCGATTAAACTGCTGCATAAAGTAGGCATTAAAAATCACCAATTATGTCTAACTAGCTATCCACATCAAATTGCCAATGATGTGGTCCAGAAGTTTATGATTGCAATGGCGTTGGCATCTGAGCCTAAATTAATTATTGCTGATGATCCCACTAGAGGGATGGAAGTTACTTCAAAGACACAAATATTAAAGTTACTCAGTAAAGTCAATCAAGTAAAAGGTATGAGCCTTTTGTTTGTTAGCCACGACTTATTAGCTATATCCAGTATGGCCAGTTATATGACTGTTTTATATTGTGGGCAAACAATTGAAAGTGGTGACTTGAAACAACTAAAAAAACGTGCATTTCACCCTTATACTCAGGCGCTATTAGATAGCGCACCAAGCTTTCGTAAAGACCTCCCACCCAAATCTCCTCTTAGCTCATTAGATGGCACTATCCCTACTTTGCATCATTTACCCATAGGCTGCAGATTGGGCCCAAGGTGCCCGAGAGCTCGCAAAGAGTGTGTGGCAACACCCCAAATTAGACGGGTTCATACGCATTTCTACAGTTGCCACTTTCCTCTTCATTGGGATGCTAAGTAATGGATCTTATCAATCTTGAAGCTTTAACCTTTCAAAATAAAACAAAAAGCATGTGGTCAAAAAGCAAGGTAACTTTTGATTTAGGACCCGTCAGTTTTAATGTTAAAGCAGGCGAAACCTTAGCTATTGTCGGCAATAATATGCAAAACAAATTAGAAAAATTCAGAAAACTAAATAAAGATTATTTATTTCCAAGTTTTGA
>CAJQKX010000572.1 GCA_905479025.1 uncultured Paraglaciecola sp. | reverse complement strand
GATTTTTGGCGGGCTTCTGAGCGGACTGTCGTTATATTTACATAGGAAAAGCAAAAGGTGTATCGCCGTTTCTCAGTCATTGCGTGACCGTTTATCACTCATTGACCTTGATGCGATCACAGTTCGAAATGCTGTGGCCTCAGTGAATGCTGAGTCGATCGTTAATGTTAAAAAAATATCGAATACATTTTTGATCGTAGGTAATTTAAGACGACTTAAAAATGTTCATAGTGGTATTGAATTGTTTTTAAGGTGCCGGAAGCCTGAAGATGAGTTATATATTCTTGGAGATGGCCCGCTCAAGCAAGAGTTAGTGGATAGCTATAAATGCCATCCAAGTATTAAATTTTTTGGACATGTTGATAGTGTGACTCCTTTTTATGTAACTGCTAAGTGTTTAATTAGCTTAAGCAGCAGCGAAGGAATGCCTAACGCAGTAATGGAGGCATTGTCTTGGGGCGTGCCTTGTATATTGTCTCCTATCTCAGCGCATAATGAGCTAAGAGGGCTTATTCCCGATGGTGTTTTTATATGTGATCAAGATGACTCTCAAAAAGATATTGTTCAAAAGAAGAAACTTGCTACTTTTTTAGTTGCAGGGAGATTGAATAGAAAGCTGATTAACCGTCAAGCAAATGATGCCCTTAATACATCGCAACTGTCTGGACAATACTTAGCTGTTATAAAGCAGATATCTAATGACTTTTGATATTAGGGAGTTCGAAAAGTTAGTATATCGATATCTCATTGGGTCACCGGCCTTAAAATCAATATTAAAAAGGGTTTACTTTCGCATCTTCAGGTTTTTTGGCCGTGTATTTTTTCGTGCAATGAAAAGTCCGATTCACATTGAGACAATTGGAGCTGAAGGTGTCGAGTCTTTTAAAGGGTATTATGACGTATCACCAGAAAATGATAATGGCCTCATATTTGTTTATGAGAGTTCTAATAGTACAGTTGAAAAGCCAGCATCTTTAGAGCAAATAACCCTCGCGATTTATAGGGGTTCCGATCTAACACGTTCCGTTTGTACGATATCAACTAAAGCTTTCAATTGGCAGCAGGGTAGTCGGGCGTATTGGCTTGATGGCGAGAGGCTGATTTTTAATGATTATTGCCCGGACAAAGAAATATATATCGCAAAAATATGGAATGTACTCGGTGATGTAGTAGAAAAAGAAATAGATTTTGCGGTGGAATCGAAGCTAGACAAAAATAGATATCTATCTATCAACTTTAAAAGACTTGCTGCTTTGAGGCCAGATTATGGTTACTTTGCGCACTCTCTTTCATTACCTTTGCGCTCAAATCATGGTGATGATGGTATCTGGATAGTCGACATCGAATCGGGGAAAGGTGAGTTGATTTATTCTTTGGATGACATCATTTCTTCAGCGTCTTCCAGTTTTAGTGAGGAAACTGAGCATAAATTAAATCATTTAATGGTTAGCCCTGATAATAAGCATTGTCTCGTTGTTCATCGCTATTTTGCTAATGGCATTCGTCGCGGACGGTTGATGTTGGTACGTTTGGACGAGAGGAAAATAATAGAAATTCCAACTGGCGGTATTGTCTCGCATTACTGCTGGTTAAGCGCTGATGTAGCTGTTGGGTATGTAAATGACGCCAATGGTATTCTTCGGTACTACCACATAGATATAGCTTCAGCCTCATTGAATGGTATAAGTAAGTTAAATGAGTTAAATGATTTAAGTGATGGAGATGGGCATCCGACCAATGTTGGCGGTATGAGATTTGTTACTGATACTTATCCAAATAGGTGGGGGATACAAAAACTCATATATTGTGATCGAAATGGTGAAACCCAAACTCTTGCTAGTATGTCACATGGTATTAAATATGGTGGCGAGTCGAGATGTGACTTACACCCGGCATTTTGCGCTAAGAGTGGATACTTGTATTTTGATTCGGTTTTTTCTGGAAAACGACGGCTATACCGAAGGAAACTAAAATTTTAAAATACATGAGTACTAGAAGTATTATTCACTTCATCGCGATCGTGTTTATAGTACTAAGCGGGCTTTTAGAGTTCATCGGTTTTCCCACAGCCATGACAAAAGCTTTATGCCTTTTTCTTCTGCTTATAATGTTTGGGAGAGAGGTTGTTTTAGGGCATTCTAAGGTTCCGGTATATGCGCTTATACTGGTGTTTTTTATGATGGCCACCATGCTTATTCATCTTACGAGCTCCAATTATCTTGCGCTCTCAGTCTCAATGTTTCAGATTTGGTCCCCATTTTTAGTTTTTTACTTACTATATTCATTACAAGGTGCAAGGTCTAAAGACACGTCCAAAATTTTACTATTTGTATTATCAATTCAGATGGCGGCCGCAATTGTGAAGTTTATAATGGTAGGCCAAAATGAAGGCCAAGGAATCGGCACGATATCGATTCAAGCGGGATCTTTGTCTACATATATTGTTTGTATTTTTTGTGTCACAACACTTGCATTTAAATCGAGCCAAAAAGTTGTTTTGATTTGTTTAGTCTCAGCGCTAGTCTTTACGATAATTAATGAAAAGCGCCTAGGTGTCATAATAGTACTAATTTTTGCTATGTTTCATTACGTGCGATTCTCCGGCTCGATATACAGATTAGTGATAACTTATTCTATGGGCTTAGGTTTGATATCTCTTACAGGGTATTTCGGAGCGCGATTTATACCAACCTTACTTGACGGTTACAGTATTCTTCAGTTTGATACCAGAGTTATCAGCTACCTGATGCAAACAACAGAAAATGGTGAAGCGATTGGCCGCTTAGCAGGATCATTTCAGACACTGGAAAGAGTTGCTAGTGAGGATGCTCTTTTATTTGGCTTAG
>CAJQKX010000571.1 GCA_905479025.1 uncultured Paraglaciecola sp. | reverse complement strand
CTTAACTGCAGTGGCGGCTTCTGGGCGATTTACATCGATACCCGCTTCTTTGACAAAAGAGGCCGTCACGATAAAGAAAATCAACATAATGAATACGACGTCTAACATAGGTGTCATATCGATTGTGGCTTCTTCTTCATCCATCAAGTTTTGGAAATGCTGTTTCATATCAATCTCTATTTAATAATCCAAAATATGATGGATTAAACTTTATGTTCACAAAGGATTAAACTTTACGTTCCATATGCAGCGAGTCTTCTAAATTCACTCTTTCTTTTTTTGCTGTTCTTGCCAGCCAGGTTGATGCGAAGACACCTGACAAAGCACCCACCATGCCTGCCATAGTGGGGATAGTCGCTTTTGACACGCCAGACGCCATTGAGCGTGCGTTGCCAGAGCCTGATATAGCCATGACATCAAACACTTCAATCATTCCCGTAACCGTTCCCATCAAACCTAATAGCGGGCATAAAGCCACCAGTGATTGGATAATAGGTACACCACTGCCTAATTTTAACGACACACGAGAAATCATCGCTTGGCGAATTTGCTCAGCGTTCCAAGATGAGCGCTCCTGTCTCGCCATCCACTTGGCAATCACCGCTTTTTTGTATTGTTTGTGCGTAACATACACGTACATAGCGCGCTCTAAAATCATTAACCACATGACAAAAATCAATCCGCCAATAATCAGCAGGACTTGCCCACCGCTTTCAGTAAAATCGCGAATAGATTCGAGAGCAGCTGCGAGAATTTCAATCATGATGAATTAAGCTTTTTCGTTTTTGTTGGCTGCGACACTATTGGCTGCAGCGCTTTTTGAAACGGCGCTATGTGCTTCAGCACGCTCAGCAATCACACCTGCAGCTTGCTCTTGCAATATATAAACGATGCTTTTACTGCGAGTATTTAAAATGGCGTATAACAGTGTCATAGGAATAGCGACCACCAACCCTAATACGGTTGTTACCAATGCGGTTGAGATACCACCGGCCATCAATTTAGGGTCACCAGTACCAAACAAAGTGATTGCTTGAAAAGTGTTGATC
This sequence comes from uncultured Paraglaciecola sp., assembly GCA_905479025.1. The sequence goes on along the minus strand of CAJQKX010000571.1, from coordinate 17,449 downwards.
ATGCCCGAAACAGTACCAAGTAGCCCCATCAAAGGTGCAACAACTGAAATCACTTTAATAATACTCAGAGACCGACCTAACTTAGGCACTTCGCCTAAAATAGATTCTGTAAGGTGCAGTTCTAGTGCTTCGGTATCCGCTTCTGGGTAATCATCTTTAGATTTCATAACACGCCCGAGACAGTTGTTGTCTTTAAAGGTTGTTGACTTGAGTTGACAGTTAACCTTTGCGCCTTCAATAAACAAGGCAATAAAGCGCCAGACCGCAATCAACAAACCAACCAAGCCCACGGCTAAGATGATATAACCTACCGTTCCGCCTTGCTCTACACGCTCTTTTAGGCTTGGGGCTTGTACTAATAATTTAAGAATTGAACCACCAGTTGGGTCTAAACCAAACTCAATCAAATCGCCTGATGATTGTTGTAATTGTTCAGCACTGTCGCCATAACGACCAGCGGGCTGACGAACAAGTTCAGCAACCGAACCAGTAGTGCCGTTGTAATCTAAATATTTACCATCTGCAGTCAAAGCAAAGGGCCCAACACGTAACACTTCTTTACTGACTTTATTGCCACCCGCTTCAATAACATCGGTCGTGAATGTGGTGACTTTGCCTGACTCAGTCATTTCACGCTGCATTTCGAACCAGACACGCTCAATTTCTTCGATAGAAGCTAGTTTTGAGGAGGCTCCCATTGATTGGGCTAAGTTATCTAAAAACTCCGCACGACCTGGAATTTGTGCAGAAACAATCGAGTTTTGAAATTTGCTTTTGGTATCACCTGATACTTGCTGCAATACCCCAAATAACTCTTTTAATGAACCTAAACGTTTGTTCATGGCTTCATTTAAGTCGGCGAGTTTAAATTCGTTTTCTTCAAACTGGGTTTCCATTCTTTCAGAGGTAGTTAACGCTGCATCACGAGTTTGTTTGGCTTGACGTAACATTTGGTCTTGCTCAGAACGCTTTGCAGCAAACTCTTGCTCACGTTGAGCATTTTGTTTGTTTTGCTGAAACTGACCTTGTTCAAGCTGTTTTAACAAGGTGTCTAAATTAAGCGCTTTATCTTCTTGAGCCAGCACCAAATTCGAAGTGAAGCCAATACTGATTATTAATAATAATTTTTTTAGGATGCTTTTCATGTTGTTCATGTTTGTCAGGCCCTTAATCCGTCATGGCTATAGGTAACATTAGAAGGTCTGGTGCGAGTTGTTTCTTCGCCATACGCAACCCCTTAGTCACTTGTGTACGGTAACTTGAAGACAAGGCTTGCCACTGACGTGTTTGTTTGTTCCATGTACCTTGTAAACTAGCGTCACGAGTTTGATAAATAAGTGCAGTACGACCCACACGTAAAAAATCCACATCGCGCTCTTGCCCGTCAATAGTATGCAAACCACTATAAGCTTCGAGTGTGCGGCCGTAATCCATTTCAACTTGGTAAGCTTCCATCACGCGGCGAAACTTTTCTGATGGCGCAATATCGGCTCTGTCCATCATGGCTTGTAACTCAACAACACGGTTGTTTCTTTCCTGAGCAAGAAAAGGCACGTCTAATTCTACAAACTGTTCAAGTCCAGTGATCATGCGCATCATAAGCGGGGTAATTTGACGTTCGATAATGCTGACACCATCAATGGATGCATTTAAGTCAGCCATTTCCTGCATTTGATTATCAATTTGTTTTTGCAACTGACCGTTATATACATCCAAACCAGTCGTTTCTTTATTAATAGCTTTAAATTGCTGTAATTTGTTATCAATTTGATCTGTGATGCTGTTGATTTTTTGTTGAGATTTCGCTGCCGATTCATTGATCTCAGTTGCTTTTTGAACCGCAGGCTCAAGCGCTTTTTCCTCTTGAGCAACGCTACTTCCAGCCGTTATGAATATGGCTAAAAATGCTGCAGATAACTTGGTCAGTCGTGTCATACCTCAAACCCTAAATATTGGATAACAGAAAATTACTGTTACTTAAGAACTGCGCAGAGGATAAGGTGTGTATGTGACAGAAATATTACAGATAAATGACGCTAAAATGACAGCGACAATAGTGACAAAATGAGTCTTTTGTTTAGTCTTTTATAAAGAGCAGTGAATGTCGCATTTTAGTTGGGCTGAGGATGTATTTAGAAAAAAGTGTCTAACCTAATACCGATAGTAATTATCCACAATTTTTACAAATTAATAATATGGTATGGTCATTAAATATAAATAATAGGGCCACATGGAGTGACCCCATAATATAAAAATGAATAACCTAAAAGTCGTATTTCAAAGATAAACTCACTTTTGTTCCACGGGTTTGTGAACGCAACAGTACCTCTTCAAATGCTAACTTTTTGTTTTCGCCTAAAAGGTTTTGCACCTTAAAGGTCACAGTCGTATTAAAATTCGGATAATATTTATAAACCGTGTCCAAAGAGTGGAAAGGTTGTTCATAACTATCATCAAATCCATCTATACCCGGAATGAGAATTCGCTCACCAAATACGTTGTAGACAACAGATAAGGAATGCTCCCCGTTGTCTGAATCATAACCCCCTTGCATATTGGCCACATATTGAGAATGGCCAGTTAAGCGACGAGTAAGGTTTGTCACCGCTGCAGATAAGCCCGTTTGATCCACAATATTTTGACGATCTAAAGTTATTTCTGAATCACTGATAGTCAAGTTACCGGATAGAAATATATTCTCCCAAAGGCCATCACCAAAGGATTCTAGGCCTTGCAGAAATTCAAATTCTATACCGTATAACTCACCCGTTTCTGCATTCGCAATTTTGATGAGGGGTGGACCGTCTTGTGCGGGTGATTGCACCGATTCTATTGGCGCGTCCATGTCTTTATAAAACAAACCTATAGAAATGTTATTACCCGCTTCGCGGTACCATTCCCATCTTAAATCGTAATTTAATATGGATGTAGTATCGATGCCTGGTGTACCAGAAGTAGGAAAACCGGTAAGAGGGTCAATAAAGGTTGATGACGACACTTCACGCAAATCAGGTCGAACAACGGTTTGGCCTACACTGGCTCTAAACTGCATTGAGTCATCTTTAATGTAGGTAAAAGCGAGCGCGGGATAAAAGTCATCTTCCTGAAATGCTAGTTGGCTTCGATCAGCATCATCTGGTAAATCGATTTGATTGGTTCTTGGATCAAAAGGTGCCACTACTTGCCGAAAGTCTTCAAATCTAGCACCGCCGCTAACACGCCATTTTCCTTTGTAAAACAAATCCGCTTCCAGATAATAGGCATCGACCTTTTGCGCTGCGACATAGTCATCACCGGCAATAGTGGTATCACGAAGAATAGCGGTGGTATTGAAACGACTTGGGTCTGCCAATACCTCATCACTCAATATAGAAAAGAATGAACTACCCACTAAATCCGTACTGTCTGAAAATGCTCGGGTATTAATATCAAATGTACGGCTTTGTGATGAACGTGTTTTAGTGAGAAAGTCACCGCCCACTTTAATTTCTATTTCCCAATCTTTAATAGAAATTGGATAGGTAACGTTATATCCATAGTTTTCTAAGCGGTCATGTAGATTTTGAAACGTATAGCGAGCAGCAGTGGTCGAGTTATTCAATGAACTTTCATTTTGTGTATCGAAAGACCCATCTTCATTCGCATCCGCTAACACAAAACGTGCTTCTACATTTCCAGGGGCGTCTCGAAGAGAGCGGCCTAATGAATACTTCCAATCCAGTCCTGCAAAGTTAAGTGACGGGAAAGTATGCATACCGCGTATTTGGTTGGTATACATTTTTCGTTCTTCATATTCCACATCAATGTCGCGGATACGCAAGCCTTCTGCAAGGTTCAAGTTTTCTGTATTACCAAAACGTTCACTGATCTCATCGCTAGTATCGCTGAGTAAAATCAAACTATAATCGATACGATGATTACGATTAAAATCAACACCTAAATTAAGCATGTTTGACCATTTCACAGTCGTTTCAGTGACGGAAATATCATCAAAGAAACGCACGATGTTTATCGAATCTCCAACACGGTCTGCCTGCTCTAACTCATATTCTTCAGACACCGTGGTTTCATTATCGTAGCTGGTTGTCCATAAAAATCCGATGCGCCAGTTAGTGTTAACATCGACACTATTACCCAGAGAAAAACCAAAACCAACATCTGGGCCCACACTTTTCAAGAAAGGATCATAGTCTCGATTCACATCGCTTAATAAAGATAAAGCCACGTCTTGGTCTAAATTATCTAAAAATTGTTTGTTATCCCAACGAGTCTGTATCGCGTTAGGTACTGCTCTTGTGCCATCATCCCGACCTAACCAATCTTGGCCGCCGCCATTATAAGAGAGTGCATCTGCAGTGTTTTCGCTGTTATAACCTAGATTACCTGACATATTAAACAAAAAGTTATCTGGAATAGTTTTCAGACGTATATCCACATTACCACCACCAAAGGATGCAGGCATAGAGGGTGAAAACGCTTTTTGAACAGATAAACTTTCGATAATGTCTGAAGGGAACAAATCTAATGGAATAACATTACGGGTAGGATCAGGACTAGGTACTGCCGCACCATTTAACTGAGTGCTAGAGTATCTCTCACCTAAGCCTCGTACGTAAATAAACTTACCATCAACCAAAGTCAAACCGGTGACACGGCGTAGTGCTGATGCCGCATCACTGTCACCTGTTCTGGATATTTGTTCGGCACCTAATATATCGGCAACAAATGCCTGATTTTTTCGTTCCTCTATAACAGCCGTAGCCGTACCTTTTAAGCGTGTTCCTGTTGTCACAACTTCATCAAGCACATCGTTTTCATTTTGACTTTCTTGGTTTTTTTGGCTTTCTTGTCCTATCACGACTTGCGACATTGTTAACGAAGCAAGCACGGCAAGAGTAAGTGGTGTGACTCGGAACCTATTTTCAGGCTTATTCATTTTAACCTCATTAGCTGCTAACTACTTTTGCAGCCATGTAACTGAACATTGATAACAATTCATTAAAAAATAAACATTTGAAACGCAAGTGCGCTACCTTGAGTAACGCACCTGTTTTCTTATTTTGAACTTAGCGATTTCTATTAATCACTCTACATTCTTATTAAAGACCAACCGTCCAGTTCGCCGTCCAGTCATTATCAGCATCTTTAACCGCACCAATAAAATCAACACTAGAGAAGAACGTACCTAAAGTTGTGACATCAGTAGGTGCGGTGGTATCAATGGTGTAAAACCCTCTGAGTACCGCGCTTTGAGTAGCTGCAGTAGAAGTACCTGATTGAGCTGTGAACCAAGTTTCTTGGTCAAAACCACCTGAGTTTTTGATGTTTTCACCACAAGCTAATACAGAGCTAGCAAAGACCAGTTGCGGGTCGTTTGCGCCATCCATATTTGCTTCTAGGGTGGTATCGCCATCAGACAAATCAGCTTCGAAACACTCGCCCATTCCGGCAGGTCCGGTTACGACAAAGTTATACAGTTGAGCATTAGTCTGGTCTCTTAATAGCACACCTTCAGAGTCAGATTCTGCGGTATCAAAGGTATTACCAATAATAGTCATATTAGCCACAGTAGGGTTTGAGAAAGCCGCACCGTCACCGCCGTCACCATCCCCTTCAATACCTCGGTTTGCATCTGAATTATCATCAGCGTGTTTAACCAAGATAAACTGCATATTACCTTTAAAGCCGTTATCCCAATCAACAGAATCATCTTGAATACCCGTTAGAACAAGATATTTAGCGTTAACAGCACCACCGAAGAACTCCACACCATCGTCAGCGTTTTTATGCACTTGCAAATATTCGAGTGTTGTACCAGATCCTACAGCACCAAATGTAATACCATTTAATTCGTTATCAGGTGCAATTTCGAAACCACCGTGCATGACGCGAACATAACGTAACGTGCCAGAGTTGTCGGTATCGTCTGTGCCACCAAAGACAGCACCTTCTTGAACACCTTCAACTTGTAAAGAGCACTGGGAACCATCTTGTGGACATTTAGTGGAGTTACCATTGCCTAATATAACTAAACCACCCCATTGACCGGCTTCACCGTTAACCAGACCATCAATCACACCGCCAGACACATGATGCTTAGAAGTGAAGGTAATAGGTGCTGATGCCGTACCATTGGCTTCTATTTTTGAGCCGCGGCTGACCACTAAATAATCATTACCAGAACTACCGTACACAACCACACCAGGCTCAACATTCAAGGTAGCACTGTCAGCGTTGTCGTCACCAACAAACACCGCACCAGAAAGTGCATAGTGATTGCCTTGTGTAAGGGTAAGGTTTGATGTAATACGACCTGAAACTTGGCAGGTATTGGTTACGCCATCGATCATCGCTATAGTAGTAGTACCTGCAGGGCAACCAGAAACAGACGTTACAACCCCCACTTCACCACCACCAAAACCAAATGCCCAACCTTGACGCCAGTCATCAGCAGACGTGCCAACAGCCCCTACAAAATTATTGGTATCAAAGAAACCATCAACCACAGCAGGATCACCACCAGCATTCAGTAGCGTGCTTTGAGATGTTAAAGTGCCGTCTATATTTAAACCAATATTTGAGCGGTCCGCATAAGCTACAAGTTGGTTACCTGACTGACTTGTGGTAAACCAAGATTCAAGGTCAACCGTTCCTTCGGGCGTTTTAAAAGCTTCAGCACAGGCAATAACTGAATTCGATATAGTGATGTCTGAATCAGTAAGGTTACCTTGAACAGTCTCATCGGTATCCATTTCTAAACACTCACCCATACCAGAAGTACCCGTGATCAACATATTGGTAATATAAGCACCCGTTTGGTCGCGCAGTAACACCCCTTCTGAGTCCGTCTCGTCTGTATTAAAATCGTTACCTACAATAGTAATGTTGGCAAGCTTCGGCAGCGAAAAGTCTAAACCATCACCGCCATCGCCATCTCCTTCAATACCACGGTTAGCATCAGAGCCATCTGCAGCATGTTCAATATATACATACTGTAACTTACCGTTATAGCCATTATCCCAATCTACAGAATCGTCTTGAATAGCGGTGAGGACTAAGTGTTTAGCACTGACGGAGCCACCAAAAAATTCAACACCATCATCGGCATTGGCATGTACTTGCACATAATCCACCGTAGTACCTGAACCTACACCACCAAACGTGATGCCATTAAGTTCATTGTCTGGTGCAATTTCAAATCCAGCATATTTAATGACAACATAGTTAAGCGTGCCTGAATCGTCTGTGCTGTCACTTCCACCAAATACAGCACCACTTTGAACACCTTCAACTTGCAACGCACAGTCAGTTCCATCTTGTGGACATTTGGTAGAAGGTGCGTTACCCAAGATAATCACACCACCCCATTGACCAGCACGCACTTCATCACCTAACACATCGTTGTAAGAGGTCATGATAATTGGCTCAGCTGCTGTCCCTATTGCTTCGATATCAGAACCTCGGCTAACCACTAGATAATCACTACCACTGCGTCCAAAAATGATGGTACCTGGCTCAATCACTAAATTAATTGAGTCGGCATTATCATTACCAACAAATACTGCGCCTTCAAGCGCCCAGACGGTGTCATTCGATAATGTGATATTGCCACTCGCGTCTGCATCAGCTGCAACAAGCCTGCCTGTTATTGAGCGCACTTCGACTGTTTTACCAAGAGCAGAAGAAACCTGTGAAGATAAAAAAGAACTGGCTTCACCTGGACGGTCATCGCTTACAACAGGCGTTCCATCAGTGCCATCGTCGCCACTCGTATTGTTGGTCACACTATTGTCTGTCACGCTGTTATCAATAGCGCCTTCGCTAATATTGATATCTCCGCCACAACCGGCCAAAACTAACGCGGCTGCAATTGCACTAGCCTTAAAAAAATTCATAATTTCCATTGTGTGCTCCAAATGCGAGTTATTTTATAAGAATTAGAAAACGCGAAAAGAATAACCAAGCAGCATGACATTTTTGTTACATCAGATAGATGTCACAAAAGTTTAATATAAATATTTTAAAAAAAAGCTTTCAGCTTTAAAAACGTATTTTGAGCGAAGATGGAATATGGAAAATTAATGGGCCATTATCCTAAAGCCCATTGATTGAGTTACGGTATAAACTAAGAAATTGAGTGAATGGCAGAACACCTGCCATTGTTAAATAGGGAGAAATAATACTTATTTTGTATCAAAGCAATTTATAACGCGATTTGTAAACGGGCACGAAATTCACTCCCTGTATCATAACTTAGATTGTCTTTAGCATCGGTATAGGTTGCACCAACACGAATAATATTGTTGATGTAATAATTAAGGCCTATGCCAAAAGATGTCGCATCAGTATTACCCAGTTCTTCGTCTGAATAAGCGCCATCTCCATCTTCATATCGTACAACCACTTCCCATGCTCCTGACGAACTTCCGGGCTTAACACGTTTAAACACACCGCTTTTATATGGACGTGTTTCCCCTGTAATTATCCACCCAGCTTGCACATACAAACCATCTGAACTGACACCTAGCTTGTCCGAAGTGACATATTCAGTTTGAAGATGGTAAGACCCTTTCGAATAGGCTAATTCAACACCAGACATATTCACATCAGCAGCACGATTACTATAAGCTAAACCTAAATGGAGAACTTCGTCAGAGGATTTTATTGGACTGTATGTCACTCGACCGGTCACGGCGGCTCTATCACCAGCACTATCATCTTCGAATATGCCAACAGCGTAGGTGACATCACCTTGTTGCCCACTGAATTGAATACCCGCGCTTCTGCCAGGAGCATACGCCTCGGTAATAGCAGAACGTTCAAGGTAGCTAATATCTTTTGAAGATCCTAGAGATTCCAAACCAAATGGTTCTTTTTGTTTACCTACTGTCAAAACTGCTTTTTTACCCCAACCGTTGTATCTAATATAAAGATCTTCTGGAGTTCCGCCATTGTTATTACCGATGTTAAATTGAACTTTATACGACCAATCCTTTACGTTTCCTGACAAGTATAAGCGTGCTCGACGAAGGCTAAAATCATCTTCATCAGCAACACCGTTAAGTTCGGCATAATTGTAATCCCACATTAAACGACCACCCAATTTAACAGAGTAATCTCCATCAGATGTTTTAATCTTGATAGGGCCATTGAGATTAACAGTTAAATCATTTCCATCTGTTGACACAACTCCCGCAAACAGAAAGTTAGGTATAAAGAAGAGTGCACATAAAATAAAAGAATTACGCATTATCATAGTTTTTCCAAAATTAAACATTGTAGTTAATGACCATTTTATTGGGTGCATACCTTATGACAGTTTTATTGCATTTTTATGACAATGTGACACTTTTATATTTTTTGTATGAAACTTTAATGAATGATTTATGACAAGATGAATATAAGCATTTAATTGGACACAAAACCTTCACGGCATTTCTATAAAAAACAGGGTGACGATATTTTAGCAATACACAGTTTGCAAACGGGTATTGATTAACTCATTGAAATTGATTATAAAAATTAAATGTTGAGCATAAAAAAAGCCAGCTACAAGAGCTGGCTTAACATCTATCAATCTGGATCAGAACACGATAGTAGTCTCAAGAGTTATTGCCCTATGAAGCAAAAATACCTTTAATCATAAAGAAGAATACTATAGACAAACCCGCACCTGCCGGAAGTGTTATCACCCAAGAAACCACAATATTTCTGACTACACTTAAGTTAATTGCAGCGATACCTCTAGCCATACCGACACCTAGCACAGCCCCAACTAAAGTTTGCGTAGTAGAGATAGGTAATCCAGAACCAGAAGCTATGACGACTGTAGTAGCAGCGGCTAGTTCAGCCGCAAAGCCACGGCTGGGTGTAAGATGAGTAATGCCATTACCTATGGTTTTAATCACTCGATGGCCAAACAATGCCAAACCCGCCACGATACCGATGCCGCCAAGAGGTAAAATCCACCATGCTAACGCAGATTTTGCGCCAATTTCACCACCGCTTTGAACAATACTCACTACTGCGGCCAATGGACCTATGGCGTTGGCCACATCATTTGATCCATGGGCAAAAGCCATACAACATGCCGTTACTATCATGAGCACCGCAAACACTTTTTCAACATTAGCAAATTGCGCTTCTTTTTTAGTCTTCGGATCGATTTTAATACGTCGAATATACAGCCTTCCTAGGATACCAACGAGCAACGCTATCCCAATAGCGATAAAATACCCTTGATCGGCTGGGATCTCTAAACCAACATGTTTCAACCCTTTCTTTATGGTCACCAAAGCCATCACAAATCCCGCTAAAGCCATGTAAAAAGGCACATAACGTTTTGCACTTTCGAAGGGATTATCAGTATCAAAAATGAGTTTTTGCGCAGATTGGAATATCAGATAGGCAATAAACCCAGATATTGCAGGTGTGATAACCCAACTACCGACAATACCACCTACTTTAGCCCATTCTACAGCATCTGAGCTGACACCTACTGCAGCAAAGCCTACTATAGCACCAATAATTGAGTGTGTAGTTGATACCGGCCATCCAAGATAAGAAGCAAAAGCTAACCATATACCTGCAGCTAATAGAGCCGATATCATTCCGAAAACTAATAATTCCGGCGTGTTAATGAAGAATGCCGAATCAATAATACCTTTACGGATCGTTGAGGTGACTTCACCACCAGCCAAATAGGCGCCAGCAAACTCAAATATCATCGCAATAAAAATAGCTTGTTTGATTGTGAGTGCTTTTGAGCCAACCGATGTCCCCATCGCATTGGCTACGTCATTTGCACCAATACCCCATGCCATTAAAAATCCAACCGCAGCGGCCACAACAATTAAAATAAAACCGTAACTGTTAATAATATCCATGATAAATCTCTTAGTTAGCTAACATCAATTCGAGGCGAGAACCGACTCGTTCAGAAATGTCGGCCAACTCACCGACCCAATCAATAATGCTATATAAAAACATAACATCTACTGGATTGAGCTCTTTTTCAAGTGCTAGCAATCCTCTTCGTAAACTAATTTGTAATCTATCCGTATCGTCTTCAATTTCATCTAAGCGTTCGATCATGTTTTCGACCACTCGCAGTTCACGACCTCTAAAACCTGTTTCTAAGAGGTCGTCAAGTTCGTTAATCACTTTTTTAGCTTGGTCAGTTGCATCTAAACAACGCTTTAAATATTCCAAAAATGACTCATGAAGCTCTGCGGGGATGGCCAATTGACGCCCTAATATACGCCCTGATATATCTTTTGCCTTATTTGCAATTTTGTCTTGTTGAGTCAATAAATCCAATACGTCTTGACGTTGAATTGGCATGAAAATACCCATTGGCAAATTAATTCGCAGTTCACGTTTTATCTCATCTGCTTCTTTTTCTAGCATCGAAATGGCTTTCTGATGTTGTTGCGCAGTTTTCCAATCTTGGGCATACACAGCTTTAAAGAAAGGCAATAAGCCTTGGCTGCATTTATGTACAAGGTTGATATGATCTTCGAGGGGTTTGAGCGGTGATTTTGCAAACACACCCAAAAAAGTATTTATCGGCATAACTTTTCTCTTCAATTTAAAACAAAATTAACGGCGTTAATTTGGGGAAGTCAACACCCAAAATCTAAACGTCGACTGTATAATCGCACAAATATTAATAATCGAATGTGGATTATAATTACAAAGAAAACTTGATATTTTCAAAGCACCCAACATAACCTGTATTTCATTATTTTTTTAAATAATACCTTACATCTAATTCAGAATGTATTAGGCTATTTAAGAAAGCATAAGGCTTTCAGTATTCTCACTTTATTACAGAAATGTGACACTTTTATGAAACCCATAATATTTACTTTAGTTGGAATCGACAAACCAGGATTGATCAGTGATTTAGCCAAAACTGTTTATGACATGGGAGGTAACTGGTTAGGCAGTAACTTTTCGCACATGGCGGGCCATTTTGCTGGATTTGTTCAAGTCGATTTGCCCCTAGAAAAACATCAAGCACTCATGGAAATTTTATCAGAACATCCTGATCTAAAAATACATTTGTTACCTGGAATGACTGAGGCCAGAGGGGAACAGCAAACTGTACAAATCGATATTATGGGCAACGACAATACCGGTATTGTGCAAGAGTTAACGCAAATATTAAGTCAATTTAACCTGAACATCGTCAAATTTGATTCATTCCTCGAAAGTGCACCCAATTGGGGTGGGGCTTTGTTTAAAGCTAAAGCCATCATTACGGTTGCAGCAGATTTTGACTTAGAAACGTTACGCGACAGGTTAGAAAGCGTAGCAAATGATCTAATGGTAGATATTGAAATTCAGTAAACTAAAAACTGTTGTTATCAAATTATCATAATAGACGATTGATAACGTTAAATATGTTGAGAACAATGTATGCCTATTCCTCAAAACATTTATTATCCTAAAGAACTAAGCTGGCTTTCCTTTAATCAACGTGTGTTGCAAGAAGCAGCTGATGTCAATAACCCCATCATCGAACGTATACGATTCCTTGGAATTTATTCAAACAACATGGATGAATTTTATCGCGTGCGAGTCGCTGATGTTAAACGTAAAATATATATCCATTTAAACGAGGGTGAACTTGAAGAGGCTGAACAAACAAAATTATTGATGGAACACATTCAGGAAAAAGTCTTGGGCATGACTAAGGATTTTGACCGCATTCATTCTAACGTAGTAAAAGGTTTAGCCAGATACAATATATTTTTACTCGGCGAAGAAGATCTCAACAACTACCACACCCAGTGGTTAAGTCATTATTTCAAAAATAAAATTTTACGGCACATCGCCCCAGTTTTACTGAATAAAAAAGTGAAGTTGGTCTCAAGATTAAATGACTTTGCCACATACCTTTATGTAGGTATTCACAAAGACGATAAAGCCATTGCTTATGCCACGATTGAAGTGCCAAGCCAGAACATGTCTCGATTTGTGGTAATACCACCAGAAAAAAGCCGTAAAAAGAAGTACATCATTTTATTGGATGACATTATTCGATTGAACTTAGAGAGTATTTTTAAGGGGTTTATTGAGTTTGACTCTCTTGAGGCGTTCTCTTTTAAAATGACCCGCGATTCTGAATACTCTCTTAACGATGAAATAGATGAAAGTTATGTAGACAAAATGTCAGAAAGCATGAAACAGAGGTTGATTGCAGAGCCTGTTCGCGTGGTGCACGACAGCAGAATGCCTAACGAAATGCTTAAAGATTTAAAAAAACGTTTGAAAATCTCTTCCTACGACAGCCTTATTTCCAGTGGCCCTTACCGTAACTTTAAAGATTTTATTGGATTTCCAAATGTTGGCCGTAATTATTTAGAAAACCAAGAGCTACCTGCTCTAACCACTAAAGATTTTTCTGAATACGACACCGTATTTGATGCTATTACCGCTAACGATATTCTCCTGCATTACCCTTATCACCGTTTTTTACATGTTACCGAGTTTATTCGCCAAGCTGCTTTTGATCCCAGTGTAAAACACATTCGGTTGAATATTTATCGAGTGGCGATTCAGTCAAGAGTCATCAGTTCATTAATTGATGCAGTAGATAATGGCAAAAATGTAACGGTGGTAGTTGAGCTTCGCGCTAGATTTGATGAAGAAGCAAACATCCAATGGTCCAAAAAGATGACCGATGCTGGTGTTCAAGTAGTGTTTGGTATGCACGCGTTGAAAATTCACAGTAAATTATGTGTAGTGAGTCGTGAAGAAAAAGGTCAGTTAATCAAATATGCCCATTTTGGTACGGGTAATTTCAACGAAAAAACAGCTAAAATATACACTGACTTCAGTTTATTTACCCGTAACCAAGCACTCGCTACTGAAGCCGAAGCTGTTTTTACCTTTATTCAACAGCCTTATAGAAGACAAAAATTTCAGCATTTACAAGTGTCCCCTCTTAATGCACGAACTAAAATTCAAGCTTTAATACGCCAAGAAACACAAAACGCCAATGAAGGACTGAAGGCTGAAATAACACTAAAAATCAATAATTTAGATGATAAATTACTGATTGATGATTTATATAAAGCCAGTCAAGCCGGAGTAAAAATAAGAGCCATTATACGTGGTATGTGCTCATTGGTACCTGGGGTAAAAGGTTTAAGCGAAAACATTAGTGTCATCAGCGTTGTTGACCGCTTTTTAGAGCATCCAAGGGTGATGGTGTTTGAAAACGCAGGAGACACAAAAATGTTAATTTCATCTGCCGATTGGATGACCCGTAACATGGACTTTAGGATTGAAGTGGGTTGTCCCATCTATGACGAAGATTTAAAACACAGAATAATGGATATATTGAATATACAATTTAATGACACACTTAAAGCCCGTGTAATAGACAAACAACAAACCAACCATTACGTCACCAGAGGCAATCGTAAAAACCTGCGCTCTCAAACAGAAATTTATCGTTATTTAAAAGCACTAGAAAAGGGCAAAAATGTCTCGCACTAACACTGTACTTGATTCAACCTTCGACAACGTAGCGATAAGAAACTCTGTTAAAGTCGCTGCATTAGACATCGGATCGAATAGTTTTCACTTAGTGGTTGCACGGATCGTGGCAGGCTCAGTTCAGATACTTCACAGGGTTAAACAAAAAGTGCGTCTAGGAGATGGGTTAGGCTCAAACGGAGCTTTATCTGAAGAGGCTATGCAGCGTGGCTTAGAGACATTAGAGGTAATAGCAGAGAGCCTTCAAGGTTTTGAACCACAATGTGTAAGAGTAGTTGCCACCCATGCATTGAGAAAAGCGAGTAATGCAAAAGAGTTTTTAAGAGCCGCTAAAAAGGTATTTCCTTTTCCTATTGAGATCATATCTGGAGCAGAAGAAGCACGGCTTATTTATCAAGGTGTAGCCCACACCAATCATCAAGAGGGGCAACGCTTGGTAGTCGATATTGGTGGAGGTTCAACCGAATTTATTATTGGTGAGGGGTTTGATACTAGAGTATTACGCAGTCTACAAATGGGTTGTGTGAGTTATACCAATCGTTTTTTTAAACAAGGTGTACTCAAACAAAAAGCCTTTAACCAGGCCATTACAAGTGCCCAACAAGAATTGGAGATGATCGATAAAAAATACAAACAGATAGGCTGGAATACTTGTATAGGTACTTCAGGCACCATTAAAATTATTATTGAGCTAGCGGCTCAACTCGATAGTACCAATAGAGAAAACCATGTGTGTTTGACTGACTTACTGACATTAATGGATTTATGCTGCGCAGCTGGCAATAGCAAAGATTTACAGATCCAAGGTCTGACTGATGATCGCCGTTCCGTATTTGCAGCAGGTTTGTCAATATTAATTGCTACATTCAAAAGTTTGGATGTTCAGGAAATGGAATATTCTCAAGATGCGCTACGTGAAGGTGTGTTATATGAAATGGAAGCTCATTTAACCCATCCTGACATCAGGCAGCGCAGCGCTGAGAGTCTAGCCACTCGTTATGACGTTGACGTAGAACAAGCGAAACGCGTGCTTACCACTACCATGGCGCTGCATCAGCAGTGTAAAAAAGCATGGGGAATTGACAATAAAGAGTTAAAAAACATGTTGGCTTGGTCTGCCTTGTTACATGAGGTGGGTTTACAAATTAATACCCGCGGTATTCAGCGCCACTCAGGTTATATATTGCAAAATATCGAATTACCCGGATTTGGACAGGAGCAACAAAATTTACTGGCCACTTTAACTCGGTTTTACCGTAAAAAAATTAAAGTGGTAGAAATCCCTGAATTCACAATCTTGGCGCAAGAACAAGCATATAAACTTATCTCACTGCTACGTTTAGGGGTGTTACTCAACATAAAACGTCAAGATGATATTTTGCCAAATATGTTCCTTAAGGCACAAGGAAACGATTTAAGTATTCAATTCCCGAAAGGCTGGTTACAACAAAAGCCTGTTTTTAGTGCCGATATAGAGCGTGAAATTGATTACATTCAAGAGTTAGGTATAACTTTGAGTTATGAGTGATTTTGGTCGAGTGGTTAATATTTTAGACGAGTTGTGCCTATAACAGCTGTTAGCTAAATCGACACCGAATGGCCGAAATGACGACAACTTAACTTTCAAAATTAGACTTAACTATTTGAATATCATTAGTCCTTGCAGTCTGTCATGCCTCAGAATTAAAGCTATTAGCTTTGACAATCGATACTTGTAATTAGCGTGTCATAACATCAGAATTCATTTTCTGCATCACTTAAGAAAAATTTATTAATGTTTACTTGCTCTACCCATCTAATGATTGCAGTACTATGCATCAGCTTCTTTTCTCAGTGCAGCCAAGTGCAAGCATTAACCCCTGAACCCATATCTTTAGAATCTGGCTTATGGGAAGGTATCGAAAGTTCAACCTTACATTATAGATTGTTACAGATTGGTAATGACGGTAAACATAAGTTCCATAGCGTGGCGATCTCCTCAGCATTAAGAAAAGGTAAAACATATCCATTTACTAATGATGATGTTAACTGCACCAGTACAGAATGTTTCATCCAATTTCCATCCACAAATGACAACGCAATAAGGTTAGTTATCACACCATATTTGGACTCATCATACAAAGTCTTAGAAATTCCGACGGACAATAATGAGCAACCATTGGCGCAAACCACTTACCAACTTGATTCTGCGAAAAATGGGTCGGCGGTCAGTCATTTTTTAAATACCTACAAAAACCCAATAATAAAATCCTTAGTTAAACTCAATAGCGACAATGAGATTACTGGTTTATGGGTAGGCAGGTTAGTTATGGATAACAAGCCGCAGTTATTGTCGTTTGCAGTGTATCCTGATCAACAATCAAACTTCACGCTGCACTTAAATGGTGAGGTTTTTGTCAATAGCACCACATTTATGGTGACGGATATTAGTGAACACCGGAGTGTTATTCATATTGAAACTAAGCACCCTACTTTCGCCAATCAGCTATTGATAAATAGGCTAGGTAGTTCTCAACTTCGCGGATACATGTATTCAAAGCGAAAAGGTCAGACATTGCAGACTGGGGAGTTTTGGTTGTTACGGATTGAGTAGTTGTTAGGGGCTTAAGGATGTATCAAAATAAAAATATTTAAATATATTAGTATGGATTTTTAAGCGAACTTACTCACACTCAAATCAGTCAATCAGTGTTAGATAACAGCTAAGATTATCAGATTAATTATCGCTATTATCTTTTTTGAATATTGCGCGACATCCAGAGAAGTCTGCCGCACACCACTTCCAATTGAACGCTGGCAAATTTAAGCCTATTGTTGTGGTTGAATTAACCGGACACTTCAATAAAGGATTATAATCCTGTTAATTGAGGTGAATATGACTAAACGAACAAATAAACATTATCCCGCAGAATTTAAACAAGAAGCGGTCGCTCTGGTA
>CAJQKX010000570.1 GCA_905479025.1 uncultured Paraglaciecola sp. | reverse complement strand
CTACGATGTTCTCAGCTTGTGGACCTTTTTGGCCTTGAGTTACAGTGAACTCAACTTTTTGACCTTCGGCCAACGTTTTAAAGCCAGTACCTGTGATAGCACGGAAATGAGCAAAAACATCAGGGCCGTTTTCTTGTTGAATGAAACCGAAACCTTTAGACTCGTTAAACCATTTTACTGTACCAGTAGTTGCAGACATAATATTTCCTATATTTCTTAAATTTTCAAGAGTAATTGTGTCTCCTAAGAGACGTTAGTTGTGCTGAAGTGTGTTGCAATTACTTATGAGCTACGAGACCGGGTACTGCTGTGGAACGTCGAAACAATGTACATAAATATCAAACTTACATTCAAGCTAAGTTAGTATATCTCTAACATATCGCAGGTCAACAACTTTTATCGATAAAATTGCTAGAACAAGGCTAATTGTTTCAACTAGTTAGTCACAAATTCATTATAAATATGCTTTCATTGCTGAGTGTCATTAAGCTCAAACAACTGTTTATATAATAATCAACCTGCCTAAATCTTGCACAAGAATGTTGATTGATATTTAATCAAACATCAACATAAACGAGTTGCACGCACTAAACGTTGTTAATTAAAACGCTTCGACGACACAAACACGAGACTCAAGGCAGAAAGAACTGCAGCCACAGCAGCTAAAGTAAAGGTTAACTCGGCGCCCTGACCTTGGTCCCAAAAATAACCAGCTCCATAACCACCAATCGCACCGCCTACACCAAAACCGATACTGATATAAATGGCCTGCCCCTGACTTTGGAATCTATGACCAAAATAATGATGAATAAAATGCATAGACGCAGCATGTGTCATACCAAAACTAAATGCATGTAGTATTTGGCTTAACACCAATATTGCAGGATTGTTTGCAGATACCGCTAACAAATACCAGCGCAGTGCGGTGAGTAAAATACTGCTCACTAAAATCCACTTTACACCAAACAATGTAATTAACTTTCCTGCTTGCAAAAAAATGACAACTTCTGCTAATACCCCTAATGCAACAAGCCATCCGGTGGTCTGTCCGCTGTAGCCTAAATCCAGAGCGTATAATGCAAAAAAACCATAATAGGCACCAAAGCTTAGCTGTAATAAAGCCGCTGAGAGTAAAAAAGTATAAAACACGGGTGTATTAATTTTATGCCAAATCGATGTTTGACAAGTGTCGGTGCTTTTTTTGGGTGTTGGCTCTTTAAGAAATAGCGTCACAGTAAACAAGCTAAACAACACTATCACGCCCACGTAAATCGGGGCATCGCTAGAAAATTCATCGATCATTTTGCCAGTAAAGATAGTCAGCAAAATATAGCCAATGCTTCCCCATAATCTTATTCGCCCATAATGACTGGCGTTACCTTGCACACAATTTAGAGTTAATCCTTCAATTTGCGGTAATATAGCGGTCCAAAACATCATCATTAATGCAAGGCTGAGAGTCAACGCCCAGAAGCCATCAACAAACAACACTAAACAAAGCGTACCAAAAGTTAATAAAGCGCCTAATTGTAATACTTTGAGCGCCCTACCCGATTTATCAGCAAGCACCGCCCACAAATTTGGCCCAGCGATCCGGGCAACCGTGATCAGCGCAAAAAGCTCACCAATTTCACTTGATGAAAAGCCTCTTCCATCTAAAAAAACACCCAGATATGGCATCAACACCCCAAACTGTCCGAAATAAAACAGATAGGTCATGGAGAGTAGAATGAAGTTAGAGGTAGAAAATGCAGATTTAGCCAATGAGAAAACTCAATTTGAGTGAATGAAAAGCTTCATCACAAACCCAGAAAGACCGTTAAGCCTCTAGGCAATAAGCGCACCAAGCATGGTGCGACTTAACGATGTGCGACTTAGCGAAGTGTGACCTAGCGAGGCCCGACCTAGCGAGGCCCGACCTGCGCAGCAATAACAGGAGTCGCGCTTTTAACATCAGCATTTTGACCGCGATGCCTAAGCAAATGATCCATCACAACCAAAGCCATCATTGCTTCAGCAATCGGCACGGCTCTGATACCCACACAAGGGTCGTGTCTACCTTTAGTGATCACTTCAGCAGTTTTGCCATGTACGTCTATAGTTTCCCCAGGAACACTGATACTTGAAGTCGGTTTGAGTGCCATATGCACCACTAAATCTTGACCCGTTGATATGCCACCTAACACACCACCAGAGCGGTTAGATGCAAATCCTTCTGGGGTCAGTGCATCGCGATGTTCGCTACCTTTTTGCTCGACAGTAGCAAAACCATCACCCACTTCGACACCTTTAACCGCGTTAATGCCCATCATCGCATGGGCTAAATCTGCATCTAATCTGTCAAAAATAGGCTCACCCAAACCAACAGGCATATTAGTAGCCACCACCGACACTTTCGCGCCAATGGAATCGCCTTGTTTTTTAAGATCACGCATATAAGCATCCAGGGCTTCTATCTTGCTCTCATCAGGGCAAAAGAATGGATTGGTGTTAATGAATTGATAATCAACAGTGTCAACTTTAATCGGCCCTAACTGCGACAGATACCCATGAATTTCAACGCCATGTTGCTGTTTGAGATACTTTTTGGCTACACCACCAGCTGCAACACGAATAGCCGTCTCGCGCGCAGAAGAACGGCCACCACCACGATAATCCCGCAGCCCATATTTTTGCTGGTAGGTATAATCTGCATGCCCAGGTCTAAAGGTATCTTTTATTTTTGAATAATCGTTACTGCGCTGGTCGTTGTTATTGATGAGCAGTCCAATGCTAGTACCGGTAGTTTTACCTTCAAACACCCCAGACAAAATTTTCACTTCATCTTCTTCGCGTCTAGCGGTAGTGAAACGTGAGGTGCCAGGTTTGCGCCTGTCTAAGTCACCTTGTAAGTCTTCTTCAGACAACTCTAATCCCGGAGGACAGCCATCAATAATACCACCGATAGCGATGCCATGGCTTTCGCCAAAGGTGGTGACGGTGAATAGTTTACCAAAGGTGTTACCTGCCATAATCTTAAAGCCCTATTGTCTTAACTACTTATTTTATAATGGAAATGTATATTTAATTTAATCTATACATATTTAATGGGGTGAGTTTAATGATCAACCGAACGCCAATACTCCACTAAATCATTTTTGCCTATCGCAAACACACCATGGCCACCATTTTCAAATTCTACCCATTGAATAGGTAATTCTGGATAACGGGTGAACATATGCACTTCACTATTACCTACTTCAACAAATAGCCAACCATTGTCTGTTAAATGACTGGGAGCCTGACGTAAAATATTGTCAACTAAGTCCAAACCGTCTTGGCCCGCTTCCAAAGCTAACGTTGGCTCATGATGAAACTCTTTTGGCAAGTCGTCCATGTCCTCGGCGTCTACGTAAGGTGGATTACTCACAATCAAATCGTATTGCTGCCCCTGCAAGGCGGACATCAAATCAGACTGAATGGGATACACTCTTTGATTCAATTCATGTTCAGTAATATTCAGTTCTGCTACATCAAGGGCATCTTGACTAATATCCACTGCATCTACTTGTGCCTCTTCAAATGCATAGGCTAATGCGATAGCAATACAGCCTCCCCCTGTGCATAAATCCAATATATGCTGAGGCTCGCTATCGCCAAGCCACTCTTCAAAATGGTTTTGAATCAGTTCTGCAATAGGTGAACGAGGGATAAGCACTCGTTCATCCACAAAGAAAGGTAGCTCGCAGAACCACGCTTGATTAGTCAAATAAGGTACCGGAATGTGCTCATCCGCACGGCGCTTCACTATTTTGATAATGTTTAATTTTTCGAATTTAGTTAAGCGGCTATGAAATAATTGATCGCCAGTTTGTAACACCAAATCTTGATGTAAATGCAATAACTGTAAAACCAAACTCACCGCTTCATCCCAGGGGTTATCTGTACCATGACCATAAAATAACTCTGCTTGGTTAAAACAACTCACAGACCATCTCACCATATCCAAGATAGTGTGTAAGTCTTCTGTAATCTGTTCGGCGTCTATTTCGGAAAAAGTATCTGTGGTCATGTTATCGCTTAATAAATCTAGGCCCGCAGACCTTGAATACATGTGCTCTGCTCGCAAATTTTGTTATGCTGATACCAAAGCAAATATGTACTTGTAATGAATGAAAAACACGCCATCTGACCACAGAACTCAAAAACAAATTGATGAACCTGATCTCTTTAAAAATGAGTTCAAAGATATAGCGCCTATTAAGCAGGATAAAATACCGCCTCAGCGCTTTTGCAGCAAGCAGAATTCGGGACTTACGCAAAAAAATAAGACAGATTTAACAATAATGAAACAAGCAGCGGCTGCTTTTGAGTTTTCAGATGGTTTTGAAGGCCATTTTGATATTGACCAACCACTCAAATATGTCAAACCAGAAACAGACAGTCATGAAGTGCAACGCCTGCGCCGAGGTGATTATCCGCCCGATCTTATTCTCGACTTACACGGGTTTAAAAAAGAAGAAGCCAAACACGAAATTGCAGCGCTTATTCACGTTGCACAAAAAAAACATATTTATTGTGTCTCCATCATGCACGGCAAAGGCACTTACGCACTGAAAAAATCTATTCCAAATTGGTTAATACAACACCCAGCCGTGATGGGTTTTCACCAAGCACCAAAAGAATGGGGAGGTCAAGCTGCCTTACTGGTATTGATAGACTTACCCTTACACCACGCAAAATATTAAATCAAAGCTAACCTGTGCCCAATCTATAGATAAACACCCCACGCACGATTAATGCTTATTAACCT
>CAJQKX010000569.1 GCA_905479025.1 uncultured Paraglaciecola sp. | reverse complement strand
GTCGCAGGCAGCAGTAATTCGCTGAACATCTGCCAATACGTCATTCAAAGAGGTCAAACCTAAGTCTGGTAAACCATAGGATGCATTCGCAACCCCACCACCTGAAAGATAGATAGCATGATGGCCAATTTTTTTGGCCATCATCGCTGTATACGCGTTGATAGTGCCAACGATTTGTAAAGGTTGATTGTCTTTTAGTGCTTGACGAAAACGTTGTCCGGGAGTGCTCATAAGGTATTCATCCTTTTTTCTACATTTTTTCGTGATGCTGAAATATGCCTACGCATTAGTATTTCAGCCAGTTCACCATCTTTATCTTCGATGGCTTGAATAATGTGATGATGTTCAGAAAAGGCTCTTTTAGCGCGGGGACTGGCCATTCCAAACTGATAACGATACATACGCACCAAATAATATAGTTCTTCACATAAAAGCCGGATCAGTAGTTTGTTGCCACTGCCCATCACTATGCGAAAATGAAAGTCTAAATCCCCTTCTTCTTGAATATAAGCCTGCCCTTGCTTCAAAGATTCGTACTGATTGTGTACATCGAGTAATTTTTTTAAATCAGTAATTTGTATTGAAGTCATATTTTTTGCCGCTAACCGACATGCCATACCCTCTAAAGATTCTCTAACTCGAAATACCTCAAGCAGTTGCTCAGTTGATAATGTCACCACGCGATAACCAATGTTGGCTTTACGTTCAAGTAAACCGCAACCTTCTAGGCGAGATAGTGCATCACGTAATGTGCTGCGGCTGATTTCGTAATATTTGGCGAGACCGGGTTCACTTAACTTAGAGCCAGTTAAAATATTACCCTCAACAATACGTTGCCGTATATCGGTGAATACCGTGTCTGCTCGAGTAATACCAGGTGAAATGTGTGTTAATATTTGCAATGAATTATTGTCGACAATAAATATATATATAACAATTCTAAAACTTCTTATTAAGAATAACAAGAGTAACTGTCGACAATTAACATTGTTTACAATATTGACTTATTTAGTTAAGTACCATGTCTAAACTAGCTACACAATAATCAACATTTTTTTGACTTGAACCACAGCCCATTAAACCGATCCTCCATACTTTACCCGCCAATGCACCTAAGCCAGCACCAATTTCTAGGTTGAACTCACTGAGTAATCTATTGCGAACATCAGCATCATCGACACCTTCTGGAATACGTACCATGTTCAGTTGCGGTAGACGATAATCTTGGTCAACAACGAATTCTAGCCCTAATTTTTCTAACCCAGCTTTTAAACTAAGATGATTTTTAAGGTGCCTCGCATGAGTCGGTTGTAGTCCTTCTTGTTGCAATATTAACAGCGATTCGTGTAACGCATAAATGCTATTAACTGGGGCCGTGTGATGGTAAGCGCGTTTAGCTCCCTTACCCCAGTAACCCATCACTAAGTCCATATCTAAGAACCAGCTTTGCACCAGATGCTTACGTTTTTTAATAACTGCGATGGCCTGTTCACTAAAAGAAACAGGCGATAAACCTGGAACACAAGAAAGACATTTTTGGGTTCCCGAATAAATCGCATCAATCTGCCATTCATCAACTTTTAACTCGCTGCCACCCAGAGATGTCACAGCATCGACTATGGTTAAACAATCAAACTCTTTGGCCAGTTGGCATAATGCTTTGGCATCATTCAACACACCTGTTGAAGTTTCAGCATGAACAAAAGCCACGGCTTTTACATCAGGGTTAGCTTGCAATGCTACTCTTACTTTATTTAGGTCTGTGGGTTTACCCCAATCATCTTGCACCATAATAGCTTGACCACCGCAACGCTGAACATTTTGCTGCATACGTCCGCCAAACACACCATTTTGACACACGATCACTTTATCGCCTGGCTCAACTAAATTAACAAAAACAGACTCCATACCCGCAGATCCTGGTGCAGAAATAGGCATCGTTAATGCGTTGTTAGTTTGAAATGCGTATTGTAGTAACTGCTTTACTTCATCCATTAGATCAACAAACTTTGGATCTAAATGACCGATTGTAGGCCTAGCTAAAGCTTTGAGAACTTGAGGATATACGTCTGAAGGACCTGGCCCCATGAGTACTCGGGTTGGAGGTATAAAAGATGAAAATAATAGAGACATAGATAATCCAAAATTTGACTGATTTTTATAGATTGATTATTGCAGTATAAACTCATAGCTACAATACAAGTGTAACGAGGATAAATAAGATAAATGCTCACTTACAAAATCATTATTAAACCTAATAAAGTATTCAAAAACTTAAAAAACACCTGTATAAAGCTATATTAAAGCATTGATTTAAATAACAAAAAATTAAGTCTAATAAATATTTACTTTTACACAAAGTTGTTCTAATTTAAAAACAATTTCATGAATTTCACTTCAAAGCAGTGATATTTATAGTAGCGTACAGCTCTAAAAGCCATTCCCCTAAGTCCGAACTATTAAAAGGCTCGGACATTTTTTTGTCTTAAAATTCAAGATGATTTTAATTGAGTTAAAAATCGTTTGGCATTATCAACATAATGCTGTGCAGATTGTTGAAGCATTTTTTGCTGCTGTTCTGGAATAGACTTAATAATTTTAGCAGGTGACCCCATCACTAGTGAGCCATCAGGGATCTGCATGTTTTCAGTGATTAAACTATTAGCACCTATGACACAATACTTACCAATTTTCGCACCGTTTAACACTACACTATTAATTCCTATCAAACTGTAATCCCCAACCTCACAGCCATGCAACATTACCTTATGACCAACTGTGACACCTTTACCAATAGTTAAAGGTACACCCACATCGGTGTGTAATACTGAACCATCTTGAACATTACTGTTTTCACCGATTGTAATGACATCACAATCACCGCGAACCACAGCATTAAACCAAACACTGCTGTTCTGCTGCATGACCACTTTACCAATAACATGTGCACCAGGCGCAACAAAAACACCTTCTGCAATTTGAACATGATCATCACCTAAGGAATAAATCATTGGTCTTCTCCCATTTGACGCAGTAAGCCTTCTTGCATTGTTGATGCGACTAACTTGCCCTCACGATTAAAGAACTGTCCTCTAACTAACCCTCTGGCGCCACCAGAAAAAGGGCTTTCAGCGCAATACAATAACCAATCATCGAAATCGAAAGGGTGATGAAACCACATAGAATGATCGATCGTTGCCATACGTATATTTTTATCTCGAGTAGACACCCCGTGTGGATGAAGAGCTGTAGATAAAAGGTGATAATCAGATTTATAGGTCTGGACATAACCATGAAGTGTTGTTCAAACAAAATAATTAACCACGCTCAAAAGATTAAATGCAACTAGCTAATATTGTAGAGATTGAAGGAACTA
>CAJQKX010000568.1 GCA_905479025.1 uncultured Paraglaciecola sp. | reverse complement strand
TATTCCCATGATCAATTGGATTAGCGACTATAGATTGAGGTCTAAAGTCTGCACTTAAATTAACAGCAATCACCACATCAGCCCCTAACAATCTGCACATATTAACGGGCACAGGGTTGACTACCCCCCCATCAACTAACCATCTATTCTCAAATAAAAGCGGAGGAAACAAACCAGGAATAGCACATGATGCTTTAACGGCTTCAATCACAGAGCCATTCATGAAATTTACTTCTCGGCCACTGTATAAGTCAGTAGCGACAGCTGCAAAAGGTTTATGTAACTCTTCAAAAGTTTCAAAGCTAAAATTATCTTGTAGTGCTTTAAATACTTTTAAGCCACTTACTAGACCCCCTTTATGAAAACCCACCCCCATCAAAGCAAATACCTGCCAATCTGTAAGGCTTTCAACCCATTCGGATAACGCTGGTAATTTTCCTGAGGCATAAGCTGCTCCGACATAGGAGCCAATAGAGCATCCAGAAACTACATCTATTTCGATACCCATTTCTTCCAGAGCTTGGATCACTCCGATATGAGCCCACCCACGTGCTGCACCACTGCCTAATGCTAATCCGATTTTCATATAATTCCTTTAATCCTAAATATTAGTTATGACAATTGGCGCTACTATTTCAAACTTGTTCATATCGGATGAGCTCAGTTCGGGAGGATCAAAGCCAATGTCACCATTTTCAAATGGTATTGTTTGGGTTTTTAAATCAACGAAATTAAATTGAGCGTTATCTGCTAAGTGCGAAGGCACCACATTTTGTAATGCTTTTGACATGGACTCTATTCTACCGGGAAAATGCTGATGCCAATTTTGCAACATGCTTTTAATGACTTTTCTCTGGAGGTTTTCTTGAGAGCCACACAGATTACATGGAATAATAGGGAATTTAAGGTGCTGCGAATAAACAGCGATATCTTGTTCAGCGCAATAAGCTAGCGGTCTTATGACCATTTGTTTGCCATCATCACTGACCAATTTAGGAGGCATCGATTTTAGCTGCCCACCATTAAACATGTTCAGAAAAAGTGTCTCCAACATATCATCTCTATGATGTCCCAGTGCAATTTTTGTCGCTTTTAAACGGGTGGCAGTATTATATAAAATTCCTCGGCGAAGCCTTGAACATAGTGCACAAGTTGTTTTACCTTCAGGTACTTTATCTATTACAATTGAGTAAGTGTCTTCTTCAACCACTTCAAAATCTACACCAAGCTGGGTGAGGTATTCTGGTAATACGTGTTCTGGAAATCCAGGTTGTTTTTGGTCAAGATTAACCGCAATAATACTAAAAGATATAGGGGCTACTTTTTGCATATGTAGCAACATATCCAACATCGTATAGCTATCCTTTCCGCCAGATAAGCAGACCATTACTTTGTCGCCATCTTCAATCATATTAAAGTCAGCTATTGCTTTGCCAGTATGATGTCTGAGTCGTTTTTGTAACTTATCTAAGCTTCGTGTGTTTTTTTGTTTAATGCTAGCTAATTGGTTCATGAATATGGCTTATATTTTATCGACTAAAAAGGTTGCCTCATTTGGCAGGATAATTATACTGGAAAATTGGTTTCTTTCTTAACTAAACCTTTTTTTAATGGATATGTTGTTTTTATGCCTTACAGTTTAGTGATAAAAGATCTACTTTTTTCTTGGTCAAAGCAAAGTGATTTTGTTCTGAAAATACCTAATTGGCAGGTGAAAACAGGTGAGAAAGTGTTTTTATATGGTCGTTCAGGGGAAGGTAAGTCTACGCTGTTGAATTTAATTTCTGGCATTGAAAATCGTTATTCAGGCGACATAAGAGTCTTAGGTCAAGACATGACCACATTAAATCAAAGACAAAAAGATACTTTTAGAGCGAATAATATTGGGATCATCTTTCAGCAGTTCAATTTATTGCCTTATTTAACTGCAGAACAAAACATACTATTGGCTCAGCGATTTAGGAGTGTAATTAAGACACCTCATTCAGGCCAATTAGCTTCAATATGTGAACGATTAGAATTGAGCAATAATTTACTTAATCGAAAAGCAATTGAGCTAAGTGTTGGTCAACAACAACGTGTAGCTGTTGCTCGGGCATTGTATACATCGCCTGCGCTTATTATTGCCGATGAGCCCACCTCTGCGTTAGATTCTCAAACCAGAAATCAATTTATTCAACTACTTTTAGACTGTGCTAATACTTCAACGGTTGTATTTGTTAGCCACGATATGTCTTTAGCGCCACATTTTAATCAACAATTAGCGCTGGCAGATTTACAGCAACCAAAGGGTGATGTTGATGCTGCTTAAATTAGTTCTGGCAAGTTTATGGTCACGTCGGGTTATGGCTATTCTGACTTGTACATCGATTGGCATAAGCATGTTGGTGCTGATTGGTGTTGAGCATTTGCGTGCTGAAGTAAAGAACAATTTTGAACGCACTGTCTCTGGGGTAGATTTGATTGTAGGTAGCCGCACCAGTGGGATTAATTTATTATTATTTTCGGTGTTTAAAATCGGTAACCCTGCCAACAATATACAATGGAAAAGTTACCAAGATATTGTTACAAAAAATCAAGTAGCTTGGTCAGTTCCGCTTTCAATGGGAGATTCTCACCAAGGGTTTTCTGTAATTGGTACTACAGATGACTATTTCAAATATTTTAAGTACGGTGACAAACAAAATATTTCCTTTGTTCAAGGTGGACCCTTTAAACGGTTATATGAAGTAGTACTTGGTGCAAATGTTGCTAAGAATTTAGGCTACCAAATCAATCAATCGTTAGTCATGTCTCATGGAACAGGTAACGTCAGCTTTACCCATCACGACGAACATCCTTTTAGGGTGGTAGGAATATTAAAGTCCACAGGCACGCCAGCTGATCAATCTTTGTATATTCCCTTACAAAGCATCGATATTCTTCATCAAACACAACACATTCATGACGAATTGATAACGGATGTGCCTTTAGGTAAACAATATCAACCTCAGCTCAGCGCATTTTTACTTGGCAGTAAAAACAAAATAGCCATATTACGATTACAGCGAGATATTAACCAATATAAACAAGAGCCTCTTAGCGCAATTCTTCCCGCTTTGGCACTAAGAGAGCTTTGGAAGATAGTGGGTGCAGTTGAAATTAGCTTAAGGGTTATTTCATGGCTTATTTTAGCTACGGCACTCATCTGTATGACAACTATGCTGTTGGCCTCTATGAAAGAAAGGGAGAGGGAACTGGCAGTATTACGGGCGTTGGGTGCTAAGGCACACATCATTATTATACTGATTGGCACTGAAGCCTTATTGCTTACATTATTGGGTTCATTAACAGGTTATTTGTTAGTCACTGTGGGGTTATTAATTGGCCAGCCTTTACTAGAACATCACTTTGCTTTGTATATCAGCCCATATGTGGATCTGCCCTCTGCAGGACAATTCGTGTTAATAGCCGCATGTGCAGCTATTTTGTTGTCTTTTATTCCAGCATTATCGACTTATAAAAAGTCATTGCTGAATGGCCTCAAGCAATAAGTACCGTAGATAAATACCTAACATTTGACTGGTGATACAAAACCATCAGGTTTAATAGCCAATACGTCACAATTAATTTTATCTATCACATGTTCTGCGGTGTTACCTATCAGTGCCGCAGAAATCCCTTGTCGACCGACTGTTCCAAGCACCACCAACTCTGCATCTAGTTGTTTAGCGTATTTTGGTACCACGTCCTCTGGCAAGCCAATATCCACATGACAATGTGCTTTACTTATATGATGTCTATTTGCGTGAATTTGCATAGAATGCTCATGATGCTGCTTAGCCGACTCGTCATAAGCTGCAGGGTCAAATTCGGGTATTTCAATGACAATATTGGCAGGTGTGCCAGTATACGAGTTTACTAAGTGAACATTTGAAGATAATAACTTAGCAAAATGTAATGCTTGTTTAGTAATTTCTTCATTTAATGAAATGTGTTCTTTGACATTCACTCCAACGTTAATTGCAGCAATAATTTGACCTCCCAAAGGCCAGTCATGCTCTTTTACCAAGAGCACAGGAACAGGAGCTTTACGCATAATATGCCAGTCAGTAGGGGTGAAAATGACTGATTTTAATGAATCGTGTGCTTTTGTGCCTTTAACAATTAAATCGTATCCTTTAACCATGACTTCATAAATTATGCTCTCATAAGGTCGATTATGCCAAACGATCTTCACATCAATACTCACGCCTTGAGTACTGAATTGGTCTGAAACTAAATTTACTAACCAGTCAGTTCTATCATCTATGACAGCCTGTCGCATATTTTCACGTTCGTCCATTGACAACATCGTTGTCATTTCGTAAGAAAAGTCATAGATAGTTAAGAATGCTGTAATACTGGCGCCATTAATCTTAGCTATGTCGATTGCTCTGGCCAGAGATTTTTGAGTAGGGAGTTCCGGTTCTATAACGGCTAATATCTTTTGATAATTCATACCTAACCTCTATATAAAAATAGCAAACAACAAGATTAAGCTTATGAAATTATTTAATATTATTCCAGTTAAAACATATCGAAAACGGATCTGTTTTATTGAATTGAAGCTGATATAGCTTGGAATAATTGGTTTGTAGCAAACATCATCAGTAATAAACCCATTAAAATTTTTGTTTTAGGGTTTTGAATCAGTTGTTGGATTTTATTGAACCCAGTAGCCATTAATATCATGATCGGTAAAGTGCCTAGACCAAAACCTGCCATAATAATGGCTCCTTGCAGCGCGGACCCACTTGCCAAAGACCAAGTTAGTACTGAATAAACCAATCCGCAAGGCAACCATCCCCAAATCATGCCATAGGGTAGGGCGTGTAATGGGCTTTTAAAAGGTAATAGCTTTTTAGACCAAGGGCGAATAAATTGCCAAAAATTGCGTCCAATTTTTTCAATATTACTAAGACCTTGCCACAAGCCCGCAACATAAAGGCCTAACAAAAACAGAAAAACACCGCTAACAAATTGTAAAATTACAATGCCTTGATTGATTTGTTGTGCAAACAAATACCCAGCCCAGCCAGTAATAGAGCCAGCAATGATGTAACTTATTACCCGTCCAAAATTGTATGCCAAGGTGTAAGGTAACATAGCTGAATGCTTAGGAACCGCGTAAGTAAACGCACCTACTATTCCCCCACACATACCTACGCAGTGAACCCCGCCTGCTAAACCGATTAGAAAGGCCGAAAAAAAACTTAAGTCATTTATCACTTTTTTTTGTTTCTAGCTGTGGTTTAGATGTTTTTTTAGGGAGGTCATCGTCGAACAAAATACTGCTGCCGTGACGTTCTAAATCCTCAAACTGATTAGATTTAACGGCCCAAAAAAACACACCTATTGCGATGCTCACCAATAATATGGCAAGTGGGATCAAAACATAAATACTGCTCAAGTGTAGGCCCCTATTATTTTAGAAGTCGAGTGGAATTCACCACCACTATTAAAGAACTCAACGACATACCCAATACCGCCATCCAAGGGCTTAGTAAACCCATAACTGCCAAGGGCAATATCAATAAATTATATCCTATTGCCCAGGCTATATTTTGTTTGATTTTAGTTTTACATCTTGCAGCAATACTAAAGATTGTTTGTAACTTAGCCAATTCGTTATCAAGTAACACTATATCTGCAGAAGATTTAGCTAAATCTGAGCCTGCACCTAGAGTAATAGATACATCTGCTTGGGTTAATACTGGACCATCATTGATCCCATCACCAACCATCAACACCACGTGTTTTTTGTTCTGGGCTTCTTTAATCGTTTGTAACTTATCTTGTGGGCTTTGTTCCGCTAACCAATTATTTATTCCTAATTCTGCGGCAACGGATTTAACTATGGGTGCAATATCACCACTAATTAAATTAACATTGTAGGGTTTTAGATAATTGATTAATGCCGCACCCTGCGGCCTGAGTTTGTCGGTCAGTAAAAAACCACAAAGTAATTCATTATTTGATTGGAGAAAAACGTTACAAGCTGACATGCTTTTTGGGATCTGAATATTCATAAAAGTAGCGGCTCCTAGTTTATATAGGATCCCTTCTATTTTGCCACTGACACCTTTACCCATTTCACTTTGAAAATCACTCACTGTGAATGGTCTCTCATAGTGTCTAAATGCCTGAGCAATAGGATGAGACGAATACTGCTCTATGCTTGCCGCTATTTTAAAATAATCACTATCAGGCTGTTCACTTGGGTTAACGCACTGAGTGATTGTGAATTGCCCCTCTGTTAGGGTGCCAGTTTTATCTAAAGCAATCCAGTCCACTAATGTAATTTGCTCTAATGCATCGCCTCGCTTTAATAACACACCTTTACTGTTCAAATTAGCAATAGCACAAGATAAAGCTGAAGGTGTGGCCAG
>CAJQKX010000567.1 GCA_905479025.1 uncultured Paraglaciecola sp. | reverse complement strand
TTCCCCACCGCTTTATAATTAGCTCAAGTACTTTCAACTCGGCCATTCGCCACTTACGTTGTTCTCTGATGGATCTGGTTTCACGACCATGCAGAGTTTTGGCACTAGCGCAGCGCTTTCGGCCATCTTCGGTTTTGGGTCCAGTACTTCTTCCGCCATGAAATCGGCAAACTCGCTTACCTTTTAAGGCGGGGGCACCGCACTGGCGTTTAGTCCGTTTTGATGTCGCCTGACAACGAGAGCAGGTAATTCGACCCGCAGCAATAGTCATCATTGGTTCTAGCTGTATTTTGGCTTTTTCGGCGTTCATAAATGTATTAATAGCGCAATGTAAATGTCTTGCGTAGAATAACAGTTAAATGATGATATTAATGGCCGTTTCTGCCAAAATCGCGGGTCATAAGACTCACGAGTAATTCCATTAATTCATCAATATGGAATACCTTTAACGCAATGGAATCGTTATTTATAATGGCTAAAAAACAAACTGCAACCAAACCGACCATTGCCTTCGAAGAATCCCTATGGGACAGCGCCAATAAGCTGCGCGGTTCGGTAGAATCGTCCGAATACAAGCATATCGTCCTTAGCTTAATCTTCCTCAAGTTTATCAGCGACAAGTTCGAGGCTCATCGTCAGGCGCTCATCGATGACGGTAAAGAACAGTTTATTGATAACGTGCCTTTTTACACGCAGAGCAACGTGTTCTACTTAAAAGAAGAGGCGCGTTGGGATTACGTCATCAAGCACAGCAAGCAAGATGACATTGCTCTTAAGATCGACACTGCTTTACACACCATTGAAAAATCCAATAAATCCCTCGCCGGTGCATTGCCCGATAATTACTTTTCCCGTTTGGGTTTAGATGGCAGCAAGTTGGCTGCTCTCCTAGATACTATTAACAATATTGACACTGCTGCCAATGAAAGCGAGGTCAGTGAGGAAGACTTGGTTGGGCGTGTGTATGAGTACTTCCTCGGTAAGTTTGCGGCCAGTGAAGGAAAGGGGGGCGGTGAGTTCTATACGCCAAAGTCGGTTGTAGCGCTGTTAGCTGAAATGCTCGAACCTTATAAAGGGAAAATCTACGACCCGTGCTGCGGCTCTGGCGGTATGTTTGTGCAATCGATCAAGTTCATTAACAGTCACAACGGCAACCAAAAAGATATTTCTATCTACGGGCAGGAATACACCAGCACCACCTATAAGCTGGCAAAAATGAACCTCGCCATTCGCGGCATTAATGGTAATTTGGGTGAGGTGGCAGGCGATACGTTCTTTAAAGATCAGCACCCCGATTTAAAAGCCGATTATATTATGGCTAACCCGCCGTTTAATCAAAAGCAGTGGCGTGCGGATAACGAGCTGACCGATGATCCACGTTGGAGTGGCTATACCGCGCCGCCAACCGGCAACGCCAACTACGCGTGGATACTGCATATGCTGAGTAAGCTCAGTGAAAGCGGCACAGCAGGGTTTGTATTGTCCAACGGTTCCATGAGCTCCAACACAAGCGGCGAAGGTGCGATACGCCAAGAGTTAATCGATAACGATCATGTCGATTGCATGATCGCGCTACCGGGGCAGTTATTTTTTACGACCCAAATTCCGGTCTGCCTGTGGTTCTTAACGAAAAATAAGCGTGAAGACAGCGTTCGAGGCTACCGCGATCGTGAGGGAGAAACTTTGTTTATCGATGCGCGTCAAATGGGCACCATGGCAGACCGTACACATAAAGAACTCACGAATGATGACCTAGCCAAAATTGCCAGTACGTATCATGCATGGCGTGGTGAAGAAAAAGATGGCGTGTATGAAGATGTGGCAGGCTATAGCAAATCTGCTTCGCTAGAAGAGATCAAAGCTAACGATTATGTATTGACGCCAGGGCGTTATGTGGGTGCGGCTGAACTTGAAGATGACGGTATACCCTTTGAAGAGAAAATGCGTGGGTTAAGCCAAACCCTGTATGCACAGATGAAAGAAGCTGAAGCGTTGGATGTCACGATTCGCCAAAACCTGGAGGTGTTGGGTTATGGGGAGTGAGTGGACTTTAAAAAAAGTATCAGATATGGCCGATGTTGTAGCAGGAGGAACGCCATCCACAAAAAACGCTGATTATTATGGGGGCGATATACCCTGGATAACGCCTAAGGATTTATCGGATCACAAATTTAGATACATAAAATGTGGTGCCAGGAGTATTACGCAGGCGGGATTAGAAAAAAGTAGTGCAAGGCTGTTACCAAAGGATACAATTTTATTTACAAGCCGAGCGCCAATAGGATATTTAGCAATAGCTCAGCAAGAAGTTTCAACAAACCAGGGTTTTAAAAATTTAGTATTAAAAAGCGGGAATGACCCTGAATTTTTCTATTATCTGCTGAGGAACAATGTACATCTTTTTGAGAGTAGGGCATCCGGCACAACATTTAAAGAAGTTTCTGGTCAAGTGGTGAAGAATACAGAGTTGAATGTGCCAGGATATTCAACCCAAAAAAAAATCAGCCGCATTCTGAGCTCTTTCGACAACAAAATTGAACTAAACCGAAAAACCAACGAAGCCCTAGAGCAAATGGCGCAGGCGTTATTCAAGAGCTGGTTTGTGGATTTCGACCCTGTGATCGATAACGCACTAGAAGCTGGTAACACCATACCCGATGAGCTACAAGATCGCGCAGAGCGTCGTAAGCAACAACTAGCCAAACCCGACCATCAAGCGCTACCTGATGATATTCGCCAGTTATTCCCTAGTGAGTTTCAATTGACTGACGAGTTGGGTTGGGTGCCGATGAGGTGGGAGACCAGAGAGCTGGGCAATCTTATTGATGTCCTTGAAACTGGACGCAGACCAAAAGGTGGAGTGGCAAAGTATAAGTCAGGTATTCCAAGTGTTGGCGCTGAAAGTATCAAAGGTATAGGGAATTTTGAATACGGAAAAACTAAGTTTGTGCCTCATGAGTTCTTTGAAAAAATGAAATCAGGAAAAGTTCAAGAGTATGACGTATTGTTATACAAAGACGGAGGGAAGCCAGGGGAGTTCAAACCAAGAATAGGTATGTTTGGTGAAGGGTTTCCTTTTAAGGAGTATGGGATCAATGAGCATGTATTTCGTTTGCGATCTAAAAAAATAGGGCAATTCTATTTGTATTATCAACTCGGCTCTGATCGGGTATTCCATGATCTTGCAGTACGTGGAGGAAAGGCTGCCATCCCCGGCATAAATCAAAAAGAAGTAAAAGGTCAGCTGTTCTTGGTACCATCTAAAGAACTACTGGAAGTATTCAACAAACAAGTATTCTCATTCGTTGAGTTAATGCTAAAAAACTCATCTTCCTCATTAACTCTAGCTAAACTCCGAGACATCCTTCTCCCAAAACTCATCTCAGGCGAACTGCGGCTACCATCAGATGCATTGTCAGATGCTGAGCAACAACCAGCTGCCGCGAACTCCTAACCATGAATAGGTTTTGTCGATGAAATTCACCGAAGCCCAATTAGAAAATGCGATTATTCAACTGCTGGGTGAGCAGGGGTATCCGCATGTGTTGGGCGGTGAGATAGATCGTGGCATAACGGACGTGCTGATTGAGGATGACCTGCGCAGTTATCTTAGCTCGCAATATGCTGACGTAGACATTACCGCTAATGAAGTTAATGGGATTGTTCGTCAGTTGACATTGTTGTCGGCCAGCGACTTGTATGAGAGCAACAAAACCTTTTGCAAATGGCTCAGTGACGGTTTTTTACTGAAACGCGAAGATCCCACCCAAAAAGATATTTATATTCAGCTAATCGATTACAGCGATCTTACGCAGATGCGCGTACCGACTGCCGACGAAGTTGATGTGTTATCGGCTCGAGGGGTTAAAGAAAAAGCCGCTGCCTATGGTGATGGTAATATTTATAAAATCGTCAACCAGCTAGAAATTGAAGGGGTGGCATCGGCCAGCGGCGGCCAATTGCGTATTCCCGATGGTATTTTATATATTAACGGTTTACCGTTGGTACTGTTTGAATTTAAAAGCGCGATTCGCGAAGAAGCCACTATTCATGATGCCTACGTGCAAATTTGTACGCGTTACCGCCGCGATATTCCACAGTTATTTGTCTACAACGCCCTATGTGTCATTAGTGATGGCGTAAATAATAAGATGGGCACCTTGTTTGCTCCTTACGAATTCTATTATGGCTGGCGTAAAATCACGGGCGATGAATCGGCCAGTAAAGATGGCTTTGATTCACTGACGACCATGCTCGAAGGACTGTTTGATTCGCGCCGTCTTCTTGAGGTAATGCGTCACTTTATTTACTTCCCGGATAAGACCCACCAAGAAGTTAAAATCATCTGTCGTTATCCGCAGTACTACGCGGCCACCAAACTTTACCAAAGCATTAAAGAGCATCAGAAAAAGCCGGATGGTAAAGGTGGTGATGGTAAGGGGGGTACTTACTTTGGTGCGACGGGCTGCGGTAAAAGTTTTACCATGCAGTTTCTTGCGCGCCTGTTAATGAAAAGCGTCGAGTTTGAAAGTCCAACGATTGTACTGATTACTGACCGAACGGATTTAGACGACCAGCTCTCTAAGCAATTTACCAACGCCAAAACCTATATTGGTGATCAAATCGTCGAAACCGTCGCCTCGCGTGAGGACCTGCGCGCCAAACTACAAGGCCGGCAGAGTGGTGGTGTTTTCCTGACCACGATTCATAAATTTACCGAAGACGCTCAACTGCTTACCGACCGCTGCAATGTGATTTGTATCTCTGATGAAGCCCACCGTAGCCAAATTAACCTTGATCAAAAAATCACGGTAATAACAGAAGGCAAAAATAAAGGTGTTAAAAAAACCTACGGCTTTGCTAAATACCTGCATGACTCATTACCTAATGCCACCTATGTCGGCTTTACTGGCACGCCCATTGACGCAACGCTTGATGTGTTTGGCTCGCTAGTTGATAGCTACACCATGAATGAGTCTGTAAAAGATGAAATTACCGTGCGCATTGTTTACGAAGGCCGTGCTGCGAGAGTGCTCTTGGATAACACCAAGCTCAAAGAAGTTGAAGAATATTATGCTCAGTGCGAAACAGACGGTGCTAATGAGTACCAGATAGAAGACAGCAAGAAAGCCATGGCTAGCATGAGCGCCATACTGGGCGACCCTGACCGTATTCACGCCATTGCCAAAGACTTTGTTGAGCACTACGAAGAGCGCGTAACAGAAGGCTCTACGGTGGCAGGCAAGGCCATGTTTGTGAGTAGCTCGCGAGCGATTGCCTACCAGCTGTATCTAGAGCTTCAAGCACTTCGACCTGCATGGTTTGAACCGTTGGAATGTGCAGAAGGTGAGACGCTAACAGACAAAGAGCTCGAAGAATTAAAGCCCTCCGAGCGCGTGCGCATGGTAATGACGCGCAATAAGGATGATGAGAAAGCGCTATGGGATTTGCTGGGCACTAAAGATGACCGTAAAGACCTTGATCGTCAATTCAAGCAAGCCAAGTCGAACTTTAAAATCGCCATCGTAGTTGATATGTGGCTAACCGGCTTTGATGTGCCGTTTCTCGATACCATGTATATCGATAAGCCAGTGTCGGAACATAATTTGATTCAAACTATCTCGCGGGTGAATCGTAAGTTTGAAGGCAAGAACAAAGGCTTAGTAGTGGATTATATTGGCATCAAAACCAGTATGAACAAGGCATTAAAACAGTTTGGTGGTGGCAGTGGTGATAACTTTGAAGACATCGCGACGTCGATTGTTGAAGTACGTAATCACCTGGATCTACTCAATAAAGCGTTTCATCATTTTGACAGCAGTCGCTATTTTACCGGCGACCCGATAAGTCAGCTCAATTGCTTAAATGAAGCTGGCGAGTACGCGATGCAAACGGAGAAAACCGAAAAACGTTTTATGGATATTACCAAGCGTTTAAAGGCTGCCTACGATATATGTTGTGGCAATGAAGACATTAGTAAAGATGAACGCGACCATATTCACTTTTATATGGCTATTCGGTCGATTATCTACAAACTAACACGGGGTGTTGCACCAGACACTGCACAGATGAACGCTAAGGTTCGTGAGATGATTGCTGAGGCAATTAGAAGCGACGGCGTGGAAGAGATTTTTAAGCTGGGTAACGAAGACGACAGTGATGGCGGTATTGATATATTTGATGAAGACTATTTAGCCAAAATAGATAAAGTTAAATTACCCAATACAAAAATCAAACTGCTGCAAAAGTTGTTAGAAAAAGCGATTGGCGAAGTATCTAAAACTAATAAAGTACAAGCCACAGACTTTACTAAGAAGTTTCAAGCGATTGTTGAAAAATACAACGAGCGCAAAGAAGATGACGTGTTAGTGAGTAGCGTTTTAGAAGATTTTTCAAGCGACATTATTAATTTGTATCATGACCTAAAAACAGAGATGACCTCGTTTACCAAGATGGGCATCGACTTCGAAGAAAAAGCGTTTTACGACATATTAAAATCGCTGTCGGTTAAGTACGACTTTACATACCCTGAAAATAAAATGATTGAATTGGCCAAAAAGGCTAAAGCCGTTGTCGATAGTGTGGCTGGCTTCCCCGCATGGAACCAACGAGAAGACATCAAAGCCGAGCTGCAAGTGAATCTTATTTTATTGTTGGCTGAGTATGGCTATCCGCCAGTGGCTAATGATGACGCCTATAAAGAGATTTTAGAGCAGGCCGAAAACTTTAAGAGGAATGCTTCAAGCTAATTATGGAAGATTTATTATTTATAGTTTTCATGATTGTTGTAGGGTCGCTTATGTACAGTGGCGGCAGGAACCCAATTCAATACTACGAAGATCAAAAACGTAAGGAGTCTGAGCGTCAAAGGTTAATAATTGCTAGAGATTCCTTTATTGCTGAGATGAAAGACTTAGGCAGCGATTTAGATTTTAGCAAAAAATCAAAGAACAGAAGTGAGTGGGCAGTCGCGAAGGACTTTTTTCTAAAAAGTAACGAGTGGAAAAATATCCGGCAAGAGGTTTTTAAAAAATATGGTAGGCAATGCTTGAAATGTGGTAGTCGATCTCGTATTGAGGTAGATCACATAGAAGCTATGTATATGTATCCTTCGCGCCGGTTAGATTTTAATAACCTTCAACCGCTCTGCCGTGATTGTAATTCCATTAAAGGAACGGCAACGATTGATTATCGTCCTTCTAGAGATAGCCATTCACTGGGTTTAGATGCTTTAGACGCTATAGGAAATATAGATGAAGATGATGATCTTATAGAAGAGTTGGTTAGAGAATTTGGCTTAGACGATACAGCAGATGAATTAACTGTTAAACAAACTTTACTTAAAAAAGAAAAAGACTATTCAGCTATTTGTGAAATTTTACTGGACAGTATTGAACTTAATGCATTTCTTAACGAGCATTTACTTTATACAGGTCGCTTTCTCTTTAATTGGACACTCATCTCACAGAACCAAAATATTTCATGGACCCCTGCGTTAATCGAAAAATTTAAAAACCATCTTAACTGGGATTATTTTACAAGGAATAAAAATATAGTCTGGACTGAATCTTTTATTGAACAACATAAAGACTTGTTAGATTGGTCTGCTCTAAGTGGTTGTTTTGTTTCCCGTGCATGTAAAGAAAATTCTTTCTTTTGGTCTACAACTTTAATTAATAAATATAAAGAGTATATCGATTGGGATGTGTTTTCATTGAATGAATCGATTTTATGGTCTGCGACTCTAATAGAGGAGTTTAAAGATCGATGGACTTGGTACTCTTTAGCCCAAAATCCAAGTTTTCCTTGGGCTTTAAAAGTCATTGATCAATACAGTGATATGATTAATGCTGATATACTTGCTGTGTGTATTATTACAGATCGAGTTGATTTACCGCTTTTAAACTCCATTTTTGATCAATTCAAGGAGAGGCCTCAGAATTCTTGGGGTGTCTGGAGATCTGTGTTATCGAAGTGTGAAAGGCTTGATTGGAATGATCATTTTATTGATGCGAATAAAAACATATGGGATTGGCCCTCCCTCTCTAAAAATAAATCTCTTCCTTGGTCGGATATATTCATCGATCGATATAGGGATTTATGGTCTTGGTCTAGTCTTTCTCAGAATGAATCCTTGCCTTGGTCGGAAGCATTTGTTGATCGATATAAAACATTTTGGGATTGGGAAAAAATATCTGAAAATAAAGCAATGCCGTTTTCGGAGGCTTTCCTAGTTCGATATGAGGAGCTTTTGAATTGGGATAGCATATCTAAAGCAGAATCAATTCCTTGGTCAGCGGCCATGATTGAACGGCATAGGGACTTAATAGACTGGAGCAGTTTTTCTTGTAATGAATCTTTACCATTTTCGGAAACTCTTTTAGAGCAGCATAAGGATCTTTGGGACTGGGAGCGCTTGTCATCGAGAAAATCTTTACCATGGTCAGAAACTATCTTAGAGCAGCATAAGGATCTTTGGGGTTGGACTTGTATTTCTATGAATGACTCAATTCCTTTTTCGGTATCTTTGATTGAAAAATTCAAAAGCATGCTAGATTGGGAGGAGCTTTCCTTTAGGAAATCGATTCCATGGTCTGAATCATTAATTGATCGATATAAAGATCGTTGGCATTGGAGAAGTTTGACAAGTAATAGTGCATTTCCTATTTCGGAAAATATTGTTCGGCGTTACCAAGATAAATTAAAAATATGCCAATTAACAAATAGAAGTGAGCTACCGTGGTCGGTGAGTTATTTCAAGGACCATTTTAATGGATTTTCTGAAGATAATTTACCCAAAAAAATTATTTTTTTTTCCCCAGGAGAAAGGTTTGATTTTCTATTTAAGAATTTAACAGTTCATGAAGTTGAAGAGTATTTAGCTTTTATAATAGAAAATTTAGATTTATAACTTAAAAATGGTAAGGATGTGCTTGCAATGCAGAATCGAACTCGATTTATTATTTCTTTTGTAGCTTTTTTGCTTATTTTTTTTGGTCTAATGTCAATGACAGGGCAAACTCATGTGGCAGAATTTTATGGTTCTATGGGTATTGCTGTTATTGGAGGCATAATAACTTGGTTTAAATTGCCGCGCTAAAAAATACTCAATTCTTTCGTCTAAATTAGCAATACATAGCTAGCAGGAGTCCCTTCTGACCAAGTGGGGGGTGCCCCGGGGGTATGGTTGCGCTAGGGTTAAATCGGTAGGCGTCCTTTGCCAAAGCTTTTCGACTAAAACGTTTTCTTTAAGCTGCAAAATAATGTTTCGCTGGCTACGCAGTGGCTACACAAAGAATTTTCTTACAGGCATAAAAAAGCTGCATCGCTGCAGCTCTTTGTTTTATATGGCTCCGCCTGCTGGGCTCGAACCAGCGACCCAATGATTAACAGTCATTTGCTCTACCAACTGAGCTAAGGCGGAATGGTAGAAAGTGTTATTTAACTTTTTAAAGCGTTAAACAAAACCTTCGT
>CAJQKX010000566.1 GCA_905479025.1 uncultured Paraglaciecola sp. | reverse complement strand
GATAGTTAAAGACTTAGCATGGCTGCTATCGGGTTGAGCTAAAACAGTAGATTGGCCTGTTTGCGCCATCCCAGCTAAGTAGCCACTCAACCAAGTTAGTTGTTGTGGATTGAGTGAGGCCGTTGCCTGATGAATTTGAGTCCACTGGTTTTCATTTAAACCTGCGGCAAGCCCAGTGGCTTGATTTATTA
The DNA here is from genome assembly GCA_905479025.1 of uncultured Paraglaciecola sp. The sequence goes on along the minus strand of CAJQKX010000566.1, from coordinate 2,624 downwards.
CTGAAGACATATAATCGCTAATCGTTGTGAATACAACTATAGATTAGCGACACATGTTCATAACCGGAAAGAATAAAAAATAATTTTTTATAACCAAATTAAATTAAATTAAAAATGCACCTCTAATCCAGCGTATATCCCCTTAAATTCAAGATCTGAATAAATGTCATCTAAATCATCTAAATCCAATGTTACAGCTCGATAACCAAGATGTAACGTCAAATCTATTGCAAGGTTGCCCATCAAGCTATAAGTTATCGCAGCTTGATAATCTGATATTGTATGATCGTCAATACTTAAGAAACTACCTTCTACAAATGCACCAAAACCAGTAAATGGAACACCAACAGCCAGCCTAGAATAAACCATAGGAACTGGTCCAGAAAACTCTTCTCTACCTGTTTCACCATCAACTGTGGCCAAAAACTCCCCATCAATATGTTTTGCATTGAGGCCAACATCGAAACTAACTAAATCATTATCAAACAATTCGTAATATAAAATGAAATCGGTAGTTGTTAATGATACATCTGTAAAAGCATTACCATTAGCAGCAAAAACTTTGTCACCCAATGTAAACTGAGCGTCCAATATGACATCACCTTGGGTATCCATAGCAGTTCTTTGCACTTTAACATTTGGGATCAGCGGAATAGGATGTTCAAAAGCCACATACAGATTTGTATTTGTTTGCTTTTCGAAATTAAACTCAGTATTACTTCCGTCATTTGAAAACCCGCCTGAAGTTTCCATATTCCAAGCTTGCGCACCGGCATATAGCCCAAGTAAAGTGTCAGCTTGGCTGGTAAAACTTACACATAATGCTAATAATCCTAGAGATAGTGTGTTTTTTTTCATTATTTAACCTTGATTCAACAATTCGCTTAATTCAATTAGAGCAGCATTTGCACGAGAAATATAGTTTGCCATCACCAACGAATGATTAGCTAACGTACCAAATCCACTGCCATTTAATATAATCGGGCTCCATAAAGATTCTTGCGTTGCCTCCAATTCACGAATTATTTGTTGCAGGCTAATCGTGGCATTTTTCTTCTCAAGTACATCTGCAAAATCCACTTCCACTGCTTTTAAAAAATGTATCAATGCCCAGCTGGCGCCCCTGGCTTCATAAAAATTATCGTCTAACTGCCACCAGCTGGTTTTTTCAGTCAGTCTATTTGCCGTTGGCGTAGACTGAATAGCTTGAGCATCACCTGCTAGGCTTGTATCAAGACGCTCTTGACCAACACTGGCACTCAATCGTTGTGAAAAACTACCTAAACGTTTCTCCAGCTGTTTCAGCCAATCTCTTAAATTATCGGCCCGAGCATAGAATTGTCCCTGTTGTTGGCGGCTATCAGACAAGCTACTTCTGTAAGCATATAAATTATCAATGCCTTCTTGATACTTGGACTCAGCTGAAGGCAATAACCAGCTTAAACTGTCTATATTGAACTGAGGTTGGGCTTTGGTTAAAAAAGGATTTTCTAACGATTGACTCTGTGAACGACTAAAATCTTGACGCATCGCTAGGGCCAAATCTCGCGTCATTTCTAAAGCACCAAACTCCCAGCTAGGCATATTGTCCATCATGACACTAGGTGGCAACACATCATTTGACAAATATCCACCAGACTTGTTTAGCAAGGTCTCGCTGACTTTAATTAAACTAGTAGTAATGGTGTAACCAGCGACAACAGACTCATTTCTCTGGCTAGCTTGCTGCTGGGCAAGTAGCTCAGGTTCAAATAAATCAGGCTCAAAGCTCCAAAATACTGACAAAATCCATAACAAGAAAATAAATAGTACGGCGGTGCTAAATAGCCATTTTGGTGCAAGGTATTGTTTCATGTTTTTCCCTAATGATGTTTGTGCACAGACGGCCCGGCGACCTTGGCCGAGATGATAATGGACTCACCGTCTTTGGTCTGTAAACTGATGGCTACAGACTCTCCTTCTGATAAGGGTTGTTTCAGCCCAAATAACATAATGTGTAGGCCACCGGGAGCAAACTGCACGGTCTGACCTGATTTAATAACGACCTCTGACTGTTGCTCCATTCGCATCATGTCATTCACCATTTATGATTATGAATTTCTGCTTTAGTAGCAAAATCCGCCGAAGCACCAATCAAAATTTGGGTGGTGTCCGAGCTGTTTTGAATAGAAAAATATGCCGCTGTGTTAGGTACACCAGGAGGCAGTAGTCTGACAGTTGCGTCTGTGACTATTACTTCAGCGTGAATAACACCCGTTACTAAACTACACAGCAATACAAATAATCGAAACATAAATCACCCACGTATAAAAATTGTCTCTGATTATTCAGTAATTTTAATTAAGATACCATCCATTAAGCACAAAAGTTTGACCTAGGTCGTTGATAACATTAATGGGCAGATGTCTGCTTGTCTCTCACTAAAAGAAAAATCACTAAGGTAAATAAGATAACCGGCCAAAATACACTTAGACCGGCAACAAACAAACCAATTCCTGCGGTAATAAAGGCGAAAGCAATAGCAGTAAAAAGGCTAAATGCGATGATAAAACCCACTACAACCAATATAGCTAGCACGCCTGTTAGTGCGATAATGGAAGTGATAGGTTCAACATCATGCTTTG
>CAJQKX010000565.1 GCA_905479025.1 uncultured Paraglaciecola sp. | reverse complement strand
GGTTAAATTTATTTTATTGATGTCCGGTAATGTTCCTCAATAAGCGGTCGAATTATCTCAAAAGTTATCTGCGGGGCAGATGTCGCCATATTTTTGGCCAAATGTGATGGTAAGAATATAGTGAGAATGCATTTAATAGATATGATTAAAGCACACAGAGAGTTTGATTAGACAATCCTTTTTTCTAACGCCAATAGACCTGCTTTGATTGATGTGCCCCAAGCATAACCTGTTAACTTGCCATTACTACCGATAACACGGTGACAAGGAACAACAATAGCCAAAGGATTACGTCCATTGGCTGCGCCTACAGCTCTCACTGCTTTTGGATTGTCTATACCTTTTGCAATATCGGCATAACTACAGGTTTGCCCATATTTGATAGTAGTGAGCTGTCTCCAAACTTGTTGCTGAAAATCAGTACCTTTTGCATTTAAGTTCAAATTAAACTGAGTTCTGTTACCTGCAAAATATTCGGCTAGTTGTGTAAGTGCCTGTTGTGTATGTAAACACTTACTTATAGGTTTGTATTTCTGTTGCACAAAGCCTATTGATCCTATGCCATCCTGGTTGGCACACACTTCTAATATGCCAAACTGGGTATCCAAATATTCAATAAAATGATTGTTTTCAGTCACGCCATACTCCAAAGTTGTAATGTTAGGTAGCTTCGCCATGGACGAGCTAATTCCACATCGATTGTTAATTTTGCCAGTTGTTTTTTAACAATCAAGTCGGTGTTAAGCCATATATCGGGAGAAGATTGTCCGCGCATTTTTGCATAGGCTACCGTCCAAGGTCCTATGCCTTTTATACATAACCAATCATCTACTGATGAATCTGAAGAGTCTGATGAATGGACATTATGATGCGCCAATAGCCGCAAGGTTTGCTTGCGGCTATTAGGGATTTTGAGAAAACTAAGGTCGCTATTTGCAATAGCTTCAGGTGTTGGGAAATACACCTTGTCACCTTCTGTTGCGCCTAATTCCTGGGTTAATTGGGATAATAAGCGAATGGCCGCTTTGACTGATATTTGTTGACCAAGAATGGCACGACAACCCGCTTCAAATTTATCCCATACACCAGGAATTCTTAATCCTGTCACCATAGTGTCTTTTGGGACACCGCACCTTAATAATTGCGTTTGGATTGTGTTGGTATCTGCGTTGAGATCAAACATTCGTTCAATATTCGTTAAAATAGTCGTCAGTTTTTCGATATTGGGTAGACTTATTTCTACCTTTAAATAATGCTTATTCTTAACCGCTGATACGCTAAACCAGCCTTTATCTGTTCCAGTGACAAAGGTTCTAGAATAACAATTTTTAATCATATTCTCGACTCCTTGAATCGCCCTCAACGCTAAGAATGATTGTATATATTCCCAGTTGAAAGGAGGCCGAAAGGCTAACCTAAGACTAATAAGCTCGCCTTGCTTGTTTTTACTCTGCTTTATCTGCTGGGGTGTGAACCCTGTCACTTTTTTAAAAGTATGTTGTAAACGCCTAGCACTTGCAAAACCACTGGCATGAGCTATGTGTTCAATGGGTAAGTTACTTTCGTGAAGTAGTTGTTTAGCAAATAAAACTTTATCAAATAATTGATACTGTTTTGGACTTAAGCCTAAATGTTGCTGAAAAAGCTGTCGAAAATAGCGTGCTGTTATACCTAACTTGGTGGCTATCTGCTGTATGTTTAATTCTTTATTTTGCCTGAGTAAACGCATCGCTCTGTGCACAGTGGTATTCACCCCCTGCCATGCGTATGAATGGGGGGCACTATCAGGCCTGCAACGCAAACAAGGGCGATAGCCGGCTAACATGGCCTGTTGTGCTAACTGAAAGTATTCGACATTTTTTTCAAGCGCGGCAGTAGCAGGACAAATGGGTCGACAAAAAATATGTGTGGTTTTAACTGCTATAAAAAAGGTGCCATCAAAACGTGGGTCTCTTGCTAGCCTAGCTTGTTGATATTCAGTCTGCATTATTTTGTGCTTTACTACCTGTGATATGATGATTTTAACGATTTATATCGAGTGGGTGCGACAAAAACGGCAGTCAATCGTTATTTTGCTATGTTCAGCATCAACCATTCATAAAGATGGTTGATATAAAGTAGCAACAAGTAGGGCAATCAACAGGGTTGGCTAGATGTCACTTCGTAAGCTCAATCTAATAATAGGATCCATATGGCTTTTTTTGTTTATATAATGCTAGGTTTACTGGACATACTGGCCAAACCTATACCACTTCAACTTTTTCATGTTTAAGTCTTTTATAGGGGTTGTACTACTTTTCTGCGTATTTAACCAGCAGAGTATTGCTGCTGATAGATGGTTAACAAAATTTGCACAAGATATTCAACTAAAGGCACAAAAAAAGAACTTACCTGGGTATACCTTTGCCTATATTGAGAAAGGTAAACCAGCTTCTGTGGTGGTGTATGGTAAAGAGAGCAAGTCAGGCAACCCTATTGCTGTCGATACTGTATTCAGATTGGCCTCGGTATCAAAAACCTTTACTTCTATGTTAATGGCTAAATACGTAGCTCAAAACCAATTAGACTGGCAAATGCCTGTGGCGCAATTGGTGCCAGAATTCTCTAGTGAAAAGGGGAGAGGTAGTGAGTTGCTATTACGGCATGTTATTGGGCAGTCTAGTGGATATATGCCTAATGCTTATGACAATTTAATTGAAGCCAATTATTCAGTTAACCGAGTGCTCACTATGCTTTCAGAATTGCAGCCTCTGTGTCAACCAGGGCAATGTTATACTTATCAAAACACCTTGTTTGCAGTGGTGGATGGATATTTTAAGCAACATCACTCTTCTTATGGTCAGGCTTTAACCCACACCATAATTAAGCCATTAAACATGCCTCATGCAAGTGTGGGAAAAGCAGGCTTAGAATCATCTGCCAAGTGGGCAAAACCCCATGTCGCCATTTCAAAAAATCGCTGGCGCTCGACTAAAATACGAGATGACTATTACAAATATTCTCCAGCCGCTGGGGTCAATGCAAGTATGCGGGATATGGTTATTTGGATGCGCGCGCTTTTAGGAGAGGCGCCAGGCGTCGTATCTGCAGAGTTGATTTCAAAAGTGACGACACCGCTGACTAAAAGTAAAAAGGAAATGTATCGACGTCAATGGCGCAAATTTTTATCGGATGCCCACTATGGATTAGGCTGGCGCGTCTATGATTTTGCAGGGCATACCCTTAATTATCACGGTGGGTGGGTACAGGGTTACCGTGCAGATATAGCCTTTTCTCCCGAATATGGGGTGGGTTATGTGATGTTAATGAATGCAGAGTCCAACTTAATCAATGAGTTTACCCCTGATTTTTGGGCCCGTTGTTTTATGCATTTAGAACAAACCAGATTGGTTGCAGGCTCAATCAAAACAGCACCTAACACTATTTTACATCAATAAATGTTATGCGTTAGATGCTGGCAGTTCAGCTTGGTTTTTAAGTAGGTATAACCCTTCAGACAATCCTCATAGAAGTCAGTCCATTTTACTCCCTCTCTGGGTTTCATTTGCCCTTTGGCAACGTGCATATCGATCATTTTCTTAATACTTTTGGCCATTGAGCTTGGGTGGTATTGCATGATAGATAATACATCCTCAACCGAAGAACCCTTGACCATTTCTTCAATGTAAAAACCTTGGGGATCCTCGTCATGACTAAATATATGCACTTCGTTTAAACGACCAAACAAGTTGTGCATGTCACCCATCACATCTTGATAGGCACCGGTCAAAAATAGTCCTAAATAATAGTCTTCAGCCGGTTTCAGATGATGCATGGGTACTACATTTGAAATACCTTGTTCGCTGATGAATTGATCTAATTTTCCATCGCTATCACAGGTGATATCTACCAATGAGCAATTGCTGGTGGGCTTTTCGTCCATTCTGGTTAGGGGGACCACAGGCAGTATTTGGTCTATCGCCCATGTGTCGGCAGCGGATTGAAATACTGAAAAGTTACACAGATATTGAGATGACAACGCAAAGTCAATCTCTTGCATTTCTTCAGGTACAAATTCGACGTCTTTGAGACGAAGTTGTACTTTTTCCATAATTTGCCAGTACAGAGTTTCTATTTTGGCGAGTTCTTCTAGTGATATTACCCGTAACTTAAATGCATTTAATGCTTGCTCTTTAAACTGCGAGGCGTCATTGAATATTTCTTGTAAATTATTTTGTTTATCAATGATTTCGGCTAATTCTCGCATATCACTTACTAAGATATGTTCCCCCTCTACTGGGGGGGTAGCGATCCCGGATCCGTGTGCCTTTATCTCACCCACCACTTCGGTGACTACACAACTATGGTGGGCAGTAATGGCTCTGCCACTTTCGCTCACTAAGGTTGGGTGGGGAACATGTTCTAAATCACATACTTGTTTCATGCCGTATACAATATCTGACACGTATTCTTGCATACTGTAGTTTCGTGACGAGTCATTGGTTGATTGGCTGCCATCATAATCAATTCCTAGGCCTCCCCCAACGTCAACGTACTCTAATTCAAAGCCCATTCTGTGCAGCTCAGAGTAAATCATTGCGCCTTCTGTGATAGATTCTTTTACCGCACGAATGTCGGTCAGTTGACTGCCAATATGAAAGTGCAATAGTTTTAGACAATCCGCCATGTCATGTTCTTCAAGGTAGCGGGCTGCATTGATTATCTCGCTGATAGTTAGGCCAAATTTAGCTCTATCACCACCAGAACTTTCCCATTTGCCCCGACCTTTTACCGTCATCTTGGAGCGGACGCCAACTATTGGCATGATATCCAGCTCTTTAGCAATTTTTACCAGTAAAATGAGTTCTGAAAACTTCTCAATGACCACAATCGTTTTTCGACCTAACTTGCGACTTAATAGAGCTAACCGCATGAACTCTTGGTCTTTATATCCATTGAGTATGGTAAGTGACTCAGTATTGGTATTGAGCGCCATGACGGTCAAAAGTTCAGCCTTTGACCCTGCTTCTAGACCATAATTAAAGGGCGCACCGGCGTCGACTATTTCTTCTACTACTTCTCGCATCTGGTTTACTTTTATAGGGTATACCCCCATGTATTCACCCTGATATTCAGCGTCTTTAACCGTTTGTTGAAACGTTTGGTTCAATAATGCCACTTGCGATCGAAGGATGTCGTGAAATCTCACCACTACAGGAAACTGGATACCTTCTTGTTTGATTTCTTCTACTACTGCTTTGAAATCAATTCGCATATTGGTATTTAATGGATCGGGGGTCACATGTAAATTTCCATTTTGACCAATTTCAAA
>CAJQKX010000564.1 GCA_905479025.1 uncultured Paraglaciecola sp. | reverse complement strand
TGATTTATTATCGGCTCTGCCTCATAAGCATACCCATTAAACACTACTTGCTGTATTGCTTTCGGAAAATAATCACGATCTATATGCCAATCAAGAATATATTCACTATTGCCAGCAACCACATCCACATATCTTGTAGCAAACCTACTCAGACTTTTCAGCCGAATACATTTCTTCCCACAATTCATTGAATTTGAAGTAAGACAACCCAAATAATAATCTCTTAATGTATGGACTATAGGGATTCTTAGTATTTTGCCCGCAAAAAAAACACTGACCGAAAACCCTGTTAAGTTGTTAGTGTGAATAACTTCTGGTTTTATTTTTTTGAACAATAAGATGCAACGAAAAAAAGCAACAATATTAAATGCATCAATAAAATGCCAAATAATTTTTGATAGTTTATTATGTTTTTTATGATCGCCGATCCAAAAAAAACTCATCTTCCCACAACCAAAGATATTGACACCTTTAATCCGAGAAGCGCGCCTAGTATCGCTTGTACATAAAACAGATACTTTATGACCCTGATCGGCAAGACCTTCGGCGAGTACAGAAACTGAGCGCTCAGCGCCTCCTTGCCCATCAGGGGGGTAAAAAGTATTAATGATAACTATGTTCAAAATCCAAGCCTTTAAATTTCATTATTGAAATCCACCTCTGTACGATTAAACTTCATTTACACGTTACGGTATCTCTTTCTGAAATTTCACATGAAATGATATACCCAGAAAGGCATATCCAAAAAAATTCTGAGCTAATGTCTGGACCTGATATTATTTTTGCTATCAGATAAACAATAAATGCAGAAAATATGTAATCTAAACTCTCATCATTTTTCCTTAGTCGAATGTACGACTTCAAAACAAAAAACATAATAAAAAAACATAGAAATAAACCTAGAAAACCCAAATTTGAAAGGATAGCCACAATAAAACTAGAAGGTCTATTGCTCCCTAATCCAACTCCAACACCATAGGTTTCAAAAAACAACCTTAGCCCATGAAGATCTGCTTCAGTTCTAGTATTAAATGATACTGATGATGCTTTATCCAGAAGCGAACCACCTAATATTATATTAATAATATCTCTAAACAAAAAATAGCTAGTGGCTAAAAAAATCATCATAAAAACAAAAAACAAGACACTATTAAGATGTATTTTTTTCGTACTAAGGATCTGATAACCTTTCTTGGTCATTATAAAAATTGACATTAGACAAAGCACAATTAATCCCGTTGAAGAAATTGTCAAAAAAACAGCAACTGCTAACATTATCGACAAAAATTTAAATCTAACTAGCCTTGTCTTAGCAACCCCTACTAAATTGAAGGCTAAAAGAGAACAAAGAACCGCCCCTAAAGCAGATGGTTCATTCATAGTTGCCGTTATTCTAAACAGGCCTAATAAAGTTTGATTTGATTCGCCACGATCAAGAAGACTAAAAAATATTTCCTGAGGAAAATATATACCAGTAATTTTACTCAAAAACTGCCAAAAGGTTAGAAACAAAATAACTATCGAAAGGTGTAAAAAAACCCTGAATAAATATGGATAAAACACCTCTTTCGACTTAAATATATATAAAGAAGCCAAAACCATATTAAAGTTTAAACATAGATATATTGCCTGACCAAGATTTGAATAACTCCATACAAGCTCTCCTAATCCATTCCTAGCTTGATAATCAAGCCCAACCCTTGGCTCAAAAACACTTACCCCCTCAAATAAAAAAGGCAGGGATAATGAAGAGACTACAGCCCAAATAACAAATAAAAATAAACTAAATAAAATCTTACTACTAAAAGGACTTAACGAAATTTTTTTTCTTGCATATAAGGATAACCCATAGAACAAAAGACTAGAATTTATCAAGTAGTAAACATTTATACCAAATGAAAACCCTGTAATTTCCCCAGAATACGGAGCCATTAAAGGAAACAATGAGCTTATAGATAGAAAATATAATATTGATTTCGAATACATTAATTAGAATCCAGAGGGTGTTACTAATAAAGCATATCTAAATCGGGATCTACTAGAAAATATATACACCATATCTCAATTCACCTTTACAAACCTTTTTTTAATGCTGATACTAATGACGGGTCGAATTGCAAATCTCTTTTACAAGTATGCGATAAAAGAATATTGAATAAAAAAACACCAAATACATAGCCTAAAGCTGAACCTAAAACACCGTAATGCTCAATTAATAACAGTGAAATTGATATATTTAATACCAGAGACAAACCAAGATACTTACTTACAAGACTTGCTCTCCCTTTCATGGTCATGAATATACCAACCGGGCCAAACAGTAAATTCACAATTTGACTCACCATTACCACACCCACAGGAAAATAAGTAGAAATATATTGCTCCCCGAAGACTAGAGAGATGATGCTCTTCCCGATAAAAAAATAAAAAACTAAACCGATGATTGAAATAACAAAAATCAGGCCATAAATTTTTAAGATAGTTTTTTTTAAGAAATCCGAGTCTTCAGGCAACACCGATTGAGCAAATCGAGACTGTAACAAGATAGTTCCAACCAGTGACATTTGCTCGAATACTGTTATTCCAAGCAATACAATCCTATATTCAGCTACAGAATCAAAAGTCGAAAACCATGCCAATAACAAAATATTAATTTGTCGCCCTAACGCCCCAAGTGATCCAACCACCAAAAAGTCGAAGGAAGATTTAACCCAACCTTTTCGTCGAGGTGGAATAATCATATTTTCGGGGCGTACAGGCCAAATAGAACGCAATATAAACACCAATATTACTGCACTAACAACACCCGCTATCAGCCTCACAATAATCGCACTATATCCTAAGTCGGCGCCATAAATTTCTCCATAGTAACCTATGCAAAACACCAACAAAAAGATGCATGGATAGATAATAATATTCCCTACCTGACCTAATACGGGAAATCCCAGACCCCTAATAATTGACGCTACAATGCTTACGAAAGACACCACTAAAACACTTAAATAAATCAAGACAACATCATTGAACCCCAATGAATCGTTTAAAATCACCATAAAAAATAATAAAAGAAGAACAGCAGCAGAGATAATACCTGCGGTATATATACAAAAATTAATTACAGAGTAAAGTAATGGATAATCTTTTGAATAAATAGATATCGATATTTCTTTTACGGAAAAATCCGCAACACTTGAAATAATTGGAATGCTAATAATAGTTATCAAGGAAATAAAATAGCTAAAAAAACCAAACTCCCGTATCGTAAAAATTTTCGTGAAAAAAGATACTGTCGCCACGGCAAATAAAAAACCAAAACCTTGGATCACAAGACTTATAACTATCTTTTCATTTTTCATAATACGTAAAAATCATAAAAAAACATAGAAGGCTCGTGACTGCAACATAATTCCACTTAACGCTCCCAACGTGAAAGCGTGTAATCAGATGCAAACTGTAAGTAAAACTCTAAACTGTCAAGCAAATCATTGTCGATTATGTTTTGCAACGCAATTTTATGAGAACTCAAACCACACTTGGAAATCATAACTTCTATATTTTTATAGCAATACGAAAAATTATTCATAGCCTCTGAATTTGATAGAAACCAGAAATCATGCAACCCTTCGTCATCATATGGAAAGCCTTTTTTTCCGATATATTTGAAATAAGATCCTTTAGATACATCGATTTCATCAAGCTCCTCCCCCACATCACTGTACCATCTAGGCCAATTCCCAGTATAAAACCTCGTTGAATCTAGCCTTTCAAATTCAACTTCTACATTCAATGACAAATCAAAACGCGTAACAAATATATAGTCATACTTCCTACCAGACTCAACTTCATTCAACTTGGCTAATTCGACTGACTTCATCAAACTGTACCATCTACTTAATAAAGCATTTTTACGACCTTTGTGATTGTGCCCATAAATCAGTCGTCTCCTAACGTGCTTCAAATCATCTAACCAATTATTCTCATGGAATATAATAGGCCTTTCTACTAGAGATTTTTGCGGATAGTAATCCGATATAACCGCCTCTACTTTGTCATGTTCCCATGTATGTATAAAAACATCACAGTTATTCGGCACAATTAAATTATCTTTGATTTTTTGAAATGAATCTAAAACATTAACTTGGCCATCGGGTGACTTTTCCGTTCTTCCCGAAGAGATTCCATGTAAACAAATAGCAGATTTTTTCATTACCTGATTTCTTCCCTGCTCATCAATAACAATTAGCGTTCTAAAGTGATTTTTAATTTTTCATACTGTTCAGGAGTTCCGCAATTCATGGTTACCCCCTCTTCTAATTCAATACACCGTATATTAAATCCTTTCGCAATAAGCTGATTGTAAAGAGGCGCTATATAAATCTCGCCATAAGTTTCTAAATCCTTTTCAGAACGCTGCAAATAAGCTTCCCGAAAATCACCCAACCTCTTAAAGCCATACATCCCGTTACTACATAGGTTTGATATCCTTCTTTTTTCCGCAGTCTGTATTACATTGTTTTCATCGTCTTTCTGAACAAAGGACCAAGCATTACCCTCTCCATTAAACACCTCTAAAAATCCATCTCGAAACTCCCCATCACTTGGGATGGTAAAGCCTCGTCTTATAGTGTCAATATTGAAAACTATTATTGATATATCGTCACTGTAATCCGACGTTCCTTTAAAAACAGAATCAGCTTGGCCAAGTGTTTCATCACTAAACTCAACCAAACGAAAACTCTTTATCCCCAACACTTTAACCTCCGAAGTTATAAATTTTCGAGCATCAAAGTCTGACCTTATTAAGAATACAAACAGCTCATCATTAAAATGAGCCCTAAAGCTTTTTACTGACTCAGAAAAAACTGTGCCATTTCCTAACGGTAATTGATATTTCGGTAGTTCATACCCCGCATCAAAAAACCGACTACTCTTTCCAAGCATTGGAATCACTATCATTTAACTCTCCATCGATATCATATCTAAATAAAGTCTAAGTGCATTAGCAATAAAAGCCATCTGCCGTACCGGCTGATCAGAATGAAGTGGCAGCATTGATAGAAATAGTAATATCGTCAAAGGCATAACATCAGAACAACTAATTTTATCTATGAATATTCTTGATCTGAAAATATCCTGAATTTTTTTTATATTTTCATCCTGATGTATTTCAAATATGAAGTTAACTTGATCTCCAGAAAAATCAAATTCTAGCTCGAAAGATCCTGCTATTATATGGTCATACAGGCCGACAATAGAGTGCGACAGCTTCGCAACGTCATATCTTAAATCACCATATAAAGTTTCATTGCCAAAATAATCCAAACCTCTAGGGTCAATCACTTTGATTCTTTGGGTTCTCGAATCAAATAAAATATTGCTCAAACAAAAATCGCCATGCGAAACACCATAAATCATATCTTTTTTTAACAACCTATCAACGCACTCATCTACGATAATATTTATGGATGGGAGATATTTACCATTTAATATATTAGTGAAATCAAAATTTGAATATTCTGCTGTCAATGAATACTCATGTAGCCTGTCCTTAGGCTTAGCCTTAATAAGAAAGCTTGAATTTTCTCTTACTTTTTCTACACCCTCAATACCAATATCATTTTTTTCGCATGCGCGTAAAAACCCATCACAGAGTGTAAATATTTTATTCCAAAACCTCGGGCTATTTGAGCCATGTACAAAAACCTCATTCAAAGGCGGAAGCGGTAAATACTCTATCCGATATGAATTTTTATTTTCGAAATCAAATTCATCATGTGTTAGCTGAGGCACATAAACCAGAAGATCATCATCTATGTTTTTAAACCAGCTATATTCAGCCTTAATCTTTTCGATTGGAGCTCCAGACTTAACCAAGCTTCCATCACTTATATGCAAAGAATTAAAGCTCCTTTCAGTAGTAATCTTTGAACGGCTTTGGAAATAGGTGCTAATATGACCAAAGTCATACCATATTGCAGGCTTAAATCTTAATAAATGTTTTTGCGTATCGTAACTACGAACAGCACTAACAAAGTCACCTTTGGCGTTCAATATTAAGTTTAATAAGTGTTTTGCGGAACTAAAAGAAAAATACCCACACCAAACTATGTCCACTGAACTATTTTGATCTACCTCCCAATGATGATCATCCTTCGCCTCGCTAATCCCGATGCAATCCAAATCATCTACAAGACCGTCAACTAATGTATCACCATGTATTAAACGAATATTATCTATAACATCGATATAATGCGAAACAACAGATGCTATTGATTCCCCTAAACTAAGGCCGTCTTCGTTATAAATAATATCAACATTAAATGACTCTAAAATTTTCTTATCACGAAAATTAAGTATGTGCGTTTTTGGTAATGACAATACTATTTTTTCATTAGCAAAGTTTTTTCTAAGCGCTCTTATTTGCAATTCAAATAATCGGATATTCCCAACAGGCAACAATGCTGGAGGCAAGGCCCCAAACTCTAACTGAAACTCTCTCTCCACATAAGCTGCAGATGAAATCAATATCATTTTTCAGCATCCAACAAACCTACAATCTCTTCATAAGAATATCGAGAGAATTCAGATGGCCGAATAGCCTTATCATCGACATAAAACCCCTCTTGACCGCACCATGGTTTACCTACATAAAGCTCATCATATGGAACCTCATGGAACTCTAACCACTCAATTATTACGGGTAACGTATTCGCATTAATTAAACCAATGCTCCCATTATAAGTTCGAACATTTCGACTTGTGCTTATTACAATATCGAAACCTGCTTTTTTATAAGCTTTAATCCGCTCTATAATCTTCAGATCTGGTAATGCATTCCTGTAATCTCTATTTACCGTCGTGCAAATAGTATCATCTAAATCTAAAATCAACCTTTTCATTCACATCCTATAAATCATATTTAAAGCTTCTATAATTTCGATTATATTCGTTTCATTTAAAAAAATGGAAATGTTGACATTCCATCATTGACAGTTTTTTCTCTTTTACTCTTTAGTTGCTTTTTTTCAAATTTTTAAAAACTCGCAACAGCAGC
>CAJQKX010000563.1 GCA_905479025.1 uncultured Paraglaciecola sp. | reverse complement strand
CAGATGCAGCGGGTGATGGGACCACAACCGCCACTGTGCTGGCTCAAGCCATGTTGCAAGAGGGCTTGAAATCAGTCGTTGCAGGAATGAATCCAATGGATATTAAGCGGGGTATTAGTAAAACCGTTAAGGCTGCGGTAGAACAATTGCAAGCTTTGTCTGATGCTTGCAAAGACAACAGCACCATCGCTCAGGTCGGGACCATTTCGGCTAATGGCGATGAGGACATTGGGCGTATGATTGCTCAGGCCATGTCTGCGGTGGGCAAAGAAGGCGTTATTACAGTCGAAGAGGGATCTGGGCTGGACAATGCATTGGACGTGGTGAAAGGGATGCAGATTGATAGAGGGTTTTTATCACCCTATTTTATCAATGAAAAAGACAGCGCAACCGCTGAGCTTGAGCACCCCTATATTTTATTATGCGACAAGAAAATTTCCAATGTACACGACTTGTTGACGTTACTGGAAACTGTGAGCAAAGAAGGGCGCTCATTGCTGATCATGGCTGAGGACGTTGAGGGTGAGGCGCTGGCCACATTAGTAGTCAATAGCCTAAGAGGTATTATTAAAGTGGTAGCGGTGAAAGCCCCGGGTTTTGGTGTTGGCCGCAAGGCCCAGATGCAAGATATCGCCCTGTCAACGGGGAGCACGGTGATTGCCGAAGAGCTTGGCTTAACCCTTGAAAAAATCACAATAGACAACCTAGGCACGGCCAAAAAAGTCATAGTCGACAAAGAAACCACTACCATTATTTCTGGTGCAGGCCATGAAGATGATATTCAGGGGAGAATAGCGCAGTTACGCAAAGAAATTGGCCAGACAACGTCCGACTATGACAAAGAAAAATTGCAGCAACGACTGGCAAAGTTATCGGGTGGGGTGGCAGTGATCAAAGTGGGTGCCACCACTGAGCTTGAAATGAAAGAGAAAAAAGATCGTATCGATGACGCACTCCATGCTACCCGTGCAGCAGTGGAAGAAGGCATAGTGGCTGGTGGAGGGGTGGCGCTGATCAGAGCCATGCAAGCGTTAAATGTCAAGCAACTCAAGGGCCACAATCACGATCAAAATGTGGGGGTTGATATCGCCATGCATGCGATGCAAAGGCCATTACGTGAAATTGTCGCCAATGCAGGAGAAGACGCATCAGTGGTGCTCAATAAAGTGAAAGAAGGTGAAGGGCATTTTGGTTACAACGCACAGACAGAGCAATACGGCGATATGCTAGAAATGGGCATTATTGACCCAACCAAGGTGGTGCGCGTTGCCTTACAAAACGCCGCTTCTATTGCGGCTTTGATGATCACAACCGAAGCAATGATAGCCATTGCTCCTGAAAAAGAAACCCGCGCAGGCATGCCCGGTGCGGGTGAGATGATGTAAGCGGTAGCGGTTATTTATCAGCCCGCACATAGTCGATATTGACGGCATTTAAGAGCATCGATAAGTGCATGTTTTTAGGGAGAAGAAGGTGATGACAATTTTTAAAGGTACTTTTCATTGTGATTTTAGCCGCGTGTTATGGGTTTTTTTATGGGCGTTATGGCTTACGCCCGCCCAAGGAAAAACCCAAGACAATGGGATTAACAGTTTACGCCAAACCAGCAAGGCCTTTGCTTCCGTTGCCCGCACAATATCGCCTTCGGTGGTGTTTATTCAAGTGGAAAGTAAAGCTTCGACCACTCGCCATTTTCCCTTTCCTTTTAATGACAATGATTTATTTGGTAAGGATCTATTTGAACGTTTTTTTGGTGAACGTTTTCGTGATCATTCGCCGCCAAATGTGTCACCAAACATGCCACAAAACATGCCACAAAACATGCCACAAAATCAACCTAAAGTCATAGGTCAGGGGTCGGGTTTTGTGTTCTTGATCAAAGACCGCTTGTTGTCTGATGTTAGTTATATTCTCACTAATAATCATGTGGTAGAAAACGCTGAAAATATTAAGGTTATTCTGCAAGATAAACGTGAATTTACGGCAAAAGTGGTGGGCACCGATCCCCAGTCAGATGTGGCCGTGTTAGAGATCAACACCAGTACATTACCGGCTTTAAATTTGGGCGATTCATCCGCCTTAGAAGTGGGTGAATGGGTCATTGCAATTGGCAACCCTTTTGGATTAAGTCATACCCTGACAGTCGGTGTGGTCAGTGCAAAGGGACGTACCAGCCTTGGTATTAATGACTACGAAGATTTTATCCAAACCGATGCGGCCATTAATCCGGGCAATTCTGGTGGTCCATTGGTGAACCTAGATGGCGAGGTGGTGGGTATGAATACGGCTATCTTTTCAAGAAGTGGGGGATATATGGGTATCGGTTTTGCCATTCCCATTAACCTTGCCATAAGCATTGCTGAACAACTAACGAATAAGGGTAAGGTAACGCGCGGGCACTTAGGGGTTGTGGTTCAGGAATTATCTGCCGAGCTGGCTGACTCCTTTGATTTGCAGCAAAATGAAGGTATTTTGATTGCACAGATCATGGAAAACTCACCGGCTGCTGAAGCTGATTTACGTGAGGGGGATGTGATTATTGGTTATCAAAAAAAGCCTGTGACCAATGTTGGTGCTTTTCGTAATTGGGTGGCATTAAGTCCACCAAACAGCCAACAAAGCCTTAGGGTTTTACGAAATGGTAAACCCATAAACCTCACTGTCACTATCGGTCATCGCGATAAAGATCCCCAGTTTGCTCAGACCGCCAAACAACCCAGTGCAGAGCTGGGACTCACCGTACAGACTATTACCCCAAGTTTGGCTCAGCAATATAATGTTAAGCAGGGTAAAGGGGTGCTGGTCACCGCCATTACAGCGGGTTCGGTCGCGGCCATGGCGGGTATGGACCAAGGTACTGTGATTTTACAAGTGAACCGAGTACCCATCAATAGTACCGAGCAGTTTAGCCGTGCTCTGAAAAAAAGCAGCCAAGATAAATCTGTTTTATTACTGTTACTCAAAAATAACATGCAACGTTACGTTGTGTTGAACTGGTCTTAAGTGGCTTATAAAAGTGGATGTCTACCTGAGCGGTCCGACGTCCCCGTTGATTAAACCAAGGCTAATATAGAGCGTTCTTAACTGTCTCTAGTCTGAATAATTCAAGACTGCCG
>CAJQKX010000562.1 GCA_905479025.1 uncultured Paraglaciecola sp. | reverse complement strand
GAAAGTGATTGGTTAATGAGAATGGATGCCGATGAATATTTAGAGCCAGATTTGATAGATGAAATATCAGAAATAGAGCCGGTAAGCGTTTCAGATATTGATGGAATATATATTCGCAGAAAAGTTTTTTTCCAGCAAAAATGGATTAAACATGGTGGCTTTTACCCGCAGACTCTCCTGCGAATTTGGCGTAAAAATATTGGGCATATAGAGCAGCGGTGGATGGATGAGCATATTGTTATTGGCTCTAATTCCAATACGCTAGCGCTTAGGGGGAATATAGTTGACGACAATAAGAAAGGAATTACTTTTTGGATCGAAAAACATAATTCGTATGCAACAAGAGAGATGGCAGATGCTATTAATCAAAAATATGCTATTACTAAAAAAAATAATGAATTGAAAAATGGTGGTTTATCTCAGGCTAAATTCAAAAGAATATTAAAAGAAGATTTTTACACAATATTTCCTTTAAGCCTCCGTTCGTTTTTATATTTCATTTATAGATACATATTTAGATGTGGTTTTTTAGACGGTGGAAAAGGCTTTTTATGGCATTTCATGCAAGGATTTTGGTACAGATTACTTGTAGATATTAAGATCTCTGAAATAGAAAAAAAGTCTGGTGGTGATGTAGAGAAAATTATTAAATATTTAAAAGAAGACTATGGAATTATTTTAACATGAGTGAGTCCTATCAAGACCTATCTTCCTTTGAGTTACCATCTGGTTTTCGCGGTCGTAGCCCCCTTTTTGTTCAGTTGTGGTGGTTAGTCCAGTCAACGCTCTTTGGGTGCTCTCCTCAGTTTATGTATCGCTGGAGAGTTTTTTTACTTAATATTTTTGGAGCGGATATTGGAGAGAATGTCTTGATTAGGCCAAGTGCACGGATAACTTATCCTTGGAAGATAAGTATCGGTGACAACTCTTGGATTGGTGACAATGTGACGATCTACAGCCTATGTGAAATTACAATTGGCGCAGACGTTGTGATTAGTCAGCGTTCATATATTTGTGCAGCGACACATGATTATTCACAGACATCATTTGACATGATAGGTAAACAAGTGACTATCGAAGATCAGGTCTGGCTCGCGACTGATGTGTTCGTTGCTCCAGGAATCAATATTGGACGTGGAGCAGTAATCGGTGCACGAAGTAGCGTATTTAAAGATGTTGCTGCTAGTACTATATCTGTTGGCAGCCCTTCAATTGTGGTTCGTTCACGATAATGAGAATTCTTCTTTACGGTATTAATTTTTCTCCTGAGCTTACTGGTATTGGTAAGTATTCAGGTGATATGGCAGCTTGGCTTTCTGATGCGGGACATGATGTTAGGGTTATTTCGGCTCCGCCTTACTATCCCCATTGGATAGTTAATGAAGGGTATAAAAGTTATTTATATCGCCATGAGAGCGTGAATGACTTGCAAGTATGGCGTTGCCCCCTATATGTGCCTAAAAATCCAAAGGGTTTCAGCCGTGTCCTTCACTTGGCTAGCTTTGCAATTAGTAGCTTGCCTATACTTGCTCGACAATTATTTTGGAAGCCGGATGTTGTTATTTGTGTTGAGCCTCCAGTTTTTTGTGCACCAGCAGGGCTTTTATTTTCAAAATTAGTGGAGTGTAAATCTTGGTTGCATATTCAAGATTTTGAAGTAGATGCTGGAATTAATCTTGGTTTAGTTCCTTTTTTGTCTGCCCAAAAAATTATTTTAAAAATTGAGATTTGGCTTCTAAAGCGATTCGATAAAGTGTCAACCATCTCTAAGTCAATGATGAAAAAGCTAGATGAAAAAAATATTAAAACTGAAAATCAGATTTTCTTTCCGAATTGGTCAGATTTAGATTGTGTCTCATATGCGCCTAAAAGGGGTGAGGAGTTTAGAGTCAATAACGGCATCAAGCCCTCTGATTTTTTGGTTTTGTATTCCGGAAATATGGGTGAAAAGCAAGGATTAGATATGGTTGTTGAGGCGGCAAAAGTCCTTGCTAGTAATCAGTCTATTCGTTTTTTACTTTGCGGTGATGGGGCTGACAAAAAAAATCTACAAGGTATCGTTAAAGATGCAGGGATTAATAATGTCACCTTCTTGCCGTTGCAATCTCTGGATAAGTTTAATTGCCTTTTAAATTCTGCAGATCTACATTTAGTAATTCAAAAAAAAGGTGCTGCAGATTTAGTCATGCCCTCTAAGCTTACTAATATCATTGCATCTGGTGGTTATTCATTGGTTACTGCTGAAAAAGGCACTGAGTTGGAGATATTGATTAGTGATAACCCATTTCTTGGGACTCTTATAGAGCCTGAGTGTCTAGTTGATTTCCTGTCTGCTATAAAATATTTGGCTGCACGACAACAAAAAACTGAGCATTATTTGATTCGATCTTTTGCTGAAAATACTTTTGATTTTAATTTTGTTATGAGGCGCTTCGAGGAGAATTTGAAAAAAGCTACTTATGATAATGCCGTTGGGTGAATTAGACAAAAGTTATATATACATTTAATTTTTTTAAGCGCTGTTATCTCGATTTAGTTAATATTTTTAAGTGGATTGATGAGATCGGATTCTAAATATTACTACTAGGTAATATGCTTTCTTACGATATTTTATTTATCCATAAAATAAAGGGTAAAAAAATGAAAAAAGCATTAATTACAGGAGTAACAGGCCAGGATGGATCTTATCTTGCCGAGTTTTTATTAGAAAAAG
>CAJQKX010000561.1 GCA_905479025.1 uncultured Paraglaciecola sp. | reverse complement strand
AGTAAAGGTTAATTTTGAGTTAATGAGCAAAATAATGAGAGTTTGGGATATAGAAACCGTCCAAGCGAACTTAAATTTGTTTAAGGGAAACCCAGACATTCTGGATGTTTGCAGTAGTTATTTTGGAGGGAGTGTTGGCCCTTCACGTTTATATGCCGAATATAAATATGACATCAATGCTTATGATCCTAATTTCCAGTTGCACTCCGATAGTCCGTTTAGACAATTAAAAGTTTTCATACTTCTCAACGATGTTACGGAGGAAAGTGCCCCTCTTGTTTATTATAAAAAGACACAAAAGGTGGAGGATTGGCGGATAATGAAGGATCTTATAGATTTCACGAATTATAATAAGAAATATAATTTTTCATTTGGTTTTGGTAGGCTCGCAATGCAAAAATTGAATAGTAAATTTCCCAATTTAAGTGGAGGTGAAACGCTAGTCACAGGCAAAGCGGGAGATGTTATAATATGTGAGACTAGGGGAGTCCATGGTGGAAGTCCGCTTTTGAGAGGACATAGATTGCAACTTGGAATGACGTTCCAGGCCCTAGGTACGCCAGATATAGGAAATGTTTCAAGTAGAGTAAAATCATTAACTGCTAACTCTATTAGCACTGGCTAGTTTAGGAAAAACAGTGACTATTTGCCATGTTTAACTTACCTATGAAAATAGAGAACCAAGCAAGTACGAGCTTTGTTAATTGAGTTATCTAAATCCTTAAAAAACTCGGTGAAAACATTGCGTATTACCGAGTTAAGTATCCCTTAATCACCCGTTCATGGCGCAAAAACTGGGACAACCTCAACACGTTTTTTGGCTACCCGCCAGAAATCAGGAAGGCCATTTATACCACCAACGCCATTGAATCTCTGAACAGTGTTATCCGCAAACCGATCAAGAAACGAAAGTTGTTTCCCCATGATGATGCGGCTAAAAAGGTGGTTTATCTAGCCACACGTGAAGCCTCTAAAAGATGGACCATGCCAATTCATAACTGGCGCGCAGCACTAAACCACTTTATGATTGTTTTTGAAGACAGACTGTCAGACCATATTTAACCAAGGCAGATACACAGAGTTATTTACAGGGTCTGTTGGTGATTTAAAAAGGTAATACGATATGTCCAATTATTTTCTCTTAATAAGGAAAAGTTTCATATGAGTCAAAATTATGTGCCGTTTATGCTAGATCTGGGTTGTGGGAACAAAAAGCGACCCGGAACTGTCGGGGTTGACTATAATGCAAGGGTAGATGGCGATATCAGCCATGACTTGAATTGTTTTCCATATCCTTTTGAAAGTGGAAGTGTCGATAGAGTATATATTGATAATTGTCTTGAGCATTTAGACAGTCCAATGAGCGTTATGGAGGAGATACACCGGATTCTAAAATCAGAGGGAGAGGTCAAGGTAATCGTGCCTTATTTTAGATCCCCTTCAGCCTTTCATGACCCTACTCACAAAACATTTTATACTATTGAGTCGTTTTCATATTACGATCCTGAGCATCCGATTCATAGGCGGTATGATTACACTAAAGCGCACTTCAAGGTTGAGAAAATAGTTTTTCATGAGCATTTGAAATCTGGACTAATTAAAAGTAGCTTAGTCGCCTTGGCCAACAGATGGCCTTCGATCTATGAAAACGTTTTTAGTTCTGTGCTTCCGTTACATGAAATTTCATATTACTTAAAAAAGATTTAGACAGCTAACTTTTATGCTTAAGCCTAAATTATCTATATGCATCCCCACTTATAACAGAGCCGATAGCTTGGCTAACTGCCTAAATTCCATAGCTATCGCAGCTAAAAAACATGCTGGGCGGTTTGAGGTATGTGTGTCTGATAATGGTTCTGATGACGACATATCTAATATTATAAAGAAAGCGGCGCAATCTCTGGAGATCAACTACCATAGGAATGAAAAAAACCTTGGCATACCTCGAAATTTTATACAGGTAGTATCTATGGCCAAAGGCGAATTTGTATGGCTAATCGGTGACGACGATCTATTGTTGCCAGATACGTTCGATAGGCTACTACCGCTTCTTGATGATAACAAAGGAATTGATTTCTTTTATCTTAATTCTTTTCATCTAGATAAGAGTTATATCGAATTGCAGGCGCACCCTTTTGACACTAGAAAGTTACCATTAGCCATGGAACCTTTTTCGGGAAAAACAGATTCAGGGGAACTGGATTTCTTTGAGCTTATTGATCCCAGAGTTAGCTTTGACTTTTTGGGTGGTATGTTCTTGTCTGCGTTCCGTAAGTCGAAATGGGATGTTATGACTGGTAGACTTGATTCGCGAGCAATAAATTCTGGTGAAACTTTTTCCCATTTTGATAATACTTTTCCACATCTAAAAATCTGGGCACATGCATTTTCTAAATCGCGTGCATATTTTAACGCGTTGCCTATGAATGTATGCATTACAGGCCATAGAGAATGGGCACCTCTTGAGCCGTTGGTTAGAAATATACGGCTAGTTGAGGCTTTGGACGCATATAAAGATAACGGAATGTCATATTGGCGATATATTCGTTGTAAAAACTTTGCATTACGGAACTACTTTTCTGGAGTCATCATGATGGTGATCCATAGAGAATTATATAGTTTTAACCTTGGCCTTTTTAGGCATTATGTAAGATGCGCGTTATATCCAAATGTCTATTTATCTGCTCTTTATTTTTTGTTCCGAAAGATAAAGGCTCTAAGCTCTAAGCTCTAAGCTCTAAGCTCTAAGCTCTAAGCTCTAAACTCTAAACTTTAAACTCTGAATGGGAAAATGTAATGAATGCAATCGATAATTGTGAGGTTTGTGGTAACACTTCTCTAAAACCCGTGTTGAACTTGGGCAAGCACCCCATGTGTGATGATTTGGTTCCAGTTGGAGATCCAAGGGTCTGTAAAGAATATCCTATTGAAATTCTTTACTGTAATGTTTGTAGAACAGGTCATCAAAAATTCCAGGTGCCTAAAGAAGAGTTATTTCCCAAGTCTTATCATTATCGCTCTAGGTTTACAGCTGATGTCTTGTCGGGCATGTCGGGACTAGTTGACTCTTGTGTAGATAAATTTGGGTCTTTAGATAAAAAAATAGTCGTAGATATAGGTTGTAATGATGGTAGTTTATTAGATTTTTTCAAACAAAAAGGCGCAGTGACAATAGGCATTGAGCCCACAGATGCAAGTAAAGACGCTGAATCAAAGGGCCACCAGGTATATTCAGATTATTTGTCAGTAGATTTAGCAGAAAAGATTTTAAAAGCTCATGGTCACCCGGACATTATAACCTTTACTAATGTGTTCGCACACATTGAGGACTTGGCCGGTGTTCTTGCATCACTAAAAGTCTTACAAGATAAAAACACTAAAATTGTCATTGAAAATCACTATCTTGGTGCAGTTCTAGATGGGAATCAGTTCGATACGTTTTACCATGAGCATCCTCGAACCTATAGTTATACTTCATTTAAATTTATGGCTAAAACTTTAGGAATTGATCTCGAAGCTGTTGAGTTTCCATCGCGTTATGGCGGAAATATTCGTGTGTTTATGGGATTAAACTCACAAATGAAGAATCAGCTAGTGCTGAGTGACTTAGATGACAAAGAGAGTTTATTTGAAGATCAGTTTGAAGAGCTTAAATCTAATATTGAAAAATGGTTGGTATCTAAAGGATCAATTCTTAAGTCGACCTTTGAACAGCATGGCAAAATTCGTGCTAAGGCCTTTCCAGGACGGTCAGCGATCTTGGTTAAGATGTTAAATATTGATGAGAATATGATTTCGGCGGTATATGAAAAGCCAGGATCATTGAAAATTGATCATTATGTGCCTGGGACTAGAATCCCAATTCTGTCGGATGATGACTTATTAGCTAGCGATAATTTGGAAAAGCCACTTTTAAATTTAGCGTGGCACATTAGTAAAGAGATACATGGCTATCTTGTGAAATCCGGGTATGTAGGACCTATTACTGATATTCTGGACAGCGACGATTTTAGCTAGGTAGATTTGTGTATATACTCAGCTAATCAGGCTATTTTTTATGGAACTGGAGAACGGAAAGACGAAAATTGCAGTGTTTGGCGGAGGCCGTTGGGCAAGGGTTCTATTAGGTGTATTTTTAGCTAAAACCAAGTCAAATGTGAATTTCACCGTGCACACAAAACATCTTGTCGGCGATATGCGCCTATGGATCGATAATAATGGTTTCGGAGATAGAGTATTTGTCACCGATGCCGACCCAGACTTTTTTGGGTCGAGGTATAAGGCAGCTGTTGTTGTAAATTCGGTGGAAGGCCATAAAAGAAGTGTAAAAATGGCTATTGTGGCAAAAGTTCCAGTGTTAGTCGAAAAGCCTATGACACCAACTTTTAAGGAGACATTAGCGTTAATTAAAAGTGCAAAAGGCAACGGAACGCTTTTATCGTCATCATGGGTTTTTTTGTATGCGAGTTACATCGATAATTTTATCAAGCAACTAGGAAGTGCTGATGATATTCAAAAAGTGCGCTTTACTTGGACGGATAAATTTGCCGAACCGCGATACGGGGAAGTAAAAAGTTTTGATGCAGCAACCCCTGTATTCAAAGATGTCCTGCCTCATGTGTTGTCAATCTTATCTAAAATATTTAAGAATCAAACGTTTGAATTTGGTAGTTGCAAGGTCAGTCGTGGTGGCAGTTGTGTAGAAATTGTAATTTTTATTTCGAATATTGAATGTTGTTTAGTGCTAGAACGAAATTCTGACAAGAGAAGAAGAACAATTTTCACTAAGGGCCAGAAGGACTGTGAGTTAGATTTTTCCGCTGAACCAGGTGCGATGTTAATTGATGGCCATACTTTTAGTGGAGACTTATATTGGGGTTCATCTCCAAGTCCATTAGAAAAAATGGTCACTGAATTTTTAACACAAGTAGAGTCGGATAAATTTGACCGAGAAGAAACTGGTAAATTAGCGTTGTCGATCAGCAAATTAATTGATGAGATAGAGTCCGCATATCTAATATCCTTGGATACTTGGCTAATAGACCATCTTAATCAAAAAGAAATAGATAAAAGAGATATTTATTATTTTGTATCGGAGTTGGTTCGAGGAACCTTGAAAGTTACTCACGATAAGAGTGATGAAATGACATCTCGCTATTTAGATATTATTTGTGATGGGCAATTCCTAAAAGATTTTCAAAATACAAATATAGAAGCTTTAAATCCTAGTGTTATTAAGTTCATCAGATCTCTGAAGGATGACATAAACTTACCTTAGGTAAGTTTTAGGTCCTTAAGATAGTGAGGTTCTATATCGTATTATGGATTTGGATAATTAAATAATTGCGTTTCTAGTGAGATAAAATATTTACGGTAGGAAGAGGAAGAAAAATGGTTTTCAGTGAGTTAGCGTTCTTTGCGGGAAAGAGAATTTTTATAACGGGGCATACCGGATTTAAAGGTACGTGGCTTACCCAGATAATGGTGCGATCAGGGGCTAGCGTTTGCGGCTACTCTCTTCCTATGATTGATAATGAGAGTCATTTTAACGGATTAGGCTTAAAGAATTTGATCACACATGTCGAAGGTGATATCCGTGATCAAGAGAGGTTGACTGAGGCAATGACAGCTTTTAAACCAGATATTGTTTTCCACCTAGCTGCTCAAGCACTTGTAAAGTTGGCATATACAGACCCTGTAGATACTTATTCTACCAATGTGATGGGCTCTTTGAATATTTTGCAAGCGGTCAATAAGTGTGGATCGGTAAAAAGTATGATCTATGTTACCTCAGACAAATGTTATGAGAATGTTGAGTGGGAGTGGGGTTATAGAGAAACGGACATGCTGGGTGGTCATGACCCTTACAGTGCATCCAAAGCAGCTGCAGAAATAGTCTTTAGCTCGTACACTCGCTCATTCTATCGAGATAGGCCTAATTTGGGCGCGGCTTCTGTTCGTGCGGGGAATGTAATTGGGGGCGGCGACTATTCTCTTGACAGGATTGTTCCTGATTGCATTCGAGCAATTCGTCAGAATAAACCAATTGAATTAAGAAATCCTCAGTCTACAAGGCCATGGCAGCATGTGCTGGAGCCACTCTCAGGTTATATTTTATTAGCCCAAAAGCTGTTTGAGGATCCTCAAAAATTCGCTCATCCATGGAATTTTGGACCTGGCTCTCAGGAACCACGAAATGTCGGTGATGTAGCGCAGACGATTGTTGATGTTTATGGGCAAGGTTCGGTTTTACTGGGTGCAGTGCCATCGGACTTTCATGAAGCGAATCTACTGCAACTTAATTGCGATCTTGCCCACCACAAGTTGCGGTGGCAGCCTAGATGGGACGTAGACAAGACATTAAAAATGACGGCAGATTGGTACCGCTTAGTTGATATAGGGACCTCAATGCCAGAAGTCACAAATGCCCACATAGATGATTACTTTGGAGAATCCCATGAT